>JBLNBS010000061.1:0-4452 GCA_050260175.1 Patescibacteria group bacterium
AAGAGGAAACGGTGGCAGTCGTCCTCGGTGGCGAAGCGCGCCTCGAACTCCTGGATTGACGGGGGTCTTAACCTCATTGCGCGGTTTCCGGCCATACCCGGCGCCTCCTTTTCCCAAACACTGGTTCGTGAATTTCATCCTATCACGAGCAGATGTTCAAGTCAAGGGGTTTGGAGGCCTGAGGCGAGGGGATATTCACTTGTAGGGATGGGTAGAGGCGGGCAGGAAAAGCGTGGAAAATCGCGAACCACTTCATGCATATCCCAGCACGAACGAGAGGATGCCCATGGACCGGAATTTCGAAAACAAAGGCTTTATACGAAGCTTGCTGCGCCTTTGGCGCCGAGGTGGGCGATCAAAGGTCCGAGTGCCTTTGACGCCGACATGGCGACCAAAGGCGCAGGTAGCAAAGGTGCTTTCGAAATCCGGGCATAAGCGGCGCAATTTTTCGCGTTTCATCGCCTACGTCCGCCCTTACTGGAAACTCGTCGCGGCGGCGGCGGTGGGGGGCATCGTCAAGTTCACCGTCCCTCTCCTCGTCCCCCAGGTCACGCGCCATCTCCTGGACGATGTCTACCTGGCGCGGGCCCTCTCGACCCAAGCCAAGCTCCGTGAGCTCTGCCTCTGGGTCGGCGGCATGATGGCGATTTTCGTCTTCTTTTGGGCTCCCTGGACCTACATCCGCCACTATTGCGCCGGCAAGGTGGGCCATCGCGCGGTCTTCGATCTGCGCTGCGATCTCTACCAGCGCATCCTCCGCCTCTCCGCCTCGTTCTTTGACAGGCACAAATCGGGCGGCATCGTCGCCCGCCTGATCAGCGACATCGCCCTGGCCCAAAACCTCGTGGGCAGCGCGCTTACGAATATCTGGATCGACGGGGCCTCGCTCATCGTCATCCTGTTCTTCCTCCTCCGCCTGGATGTGGCCCTGACCCTCGTGGCGCTTGCCACTTTCCCCTTGTACCTCTATTTCTTCCGCAGCCTGGGGGGGAAGATCAAGGAGTCGAGCCATCGCGTGCAGCAGGAGATCGAGACGATCTCCGGCAACGTCCAGGAAAGGATCGCGGGCAGCATCGTCATCCACGCCTTCAGCCGCGAAAAGAGCGAGGAGGAGAGCTTCCACCGCGATTCCGAGCGACTGTTCGCCACGACCATGCGCACAGTCTTTCTCCAGAGCTGGAACATGACGGTCACGGGCGCCTTGACGAACCTGGCGCCCCTCATCGTCACGCTCTTCGGGGGCTGGCGGGTCATCATGGGGCGCATGAGCGTGGGCGAACTCATCGCCGCCGGCATGTATCTCGGCTCTCTCTACCTGCCCCTGCAGCGCTTCTCCGAGCTGAACGTCGTCTTTGCCAACTCCATGGCCGCGTTGGACCGCATCTTTGAGATCATGGACCTGGAACCAGAGATCAGGGATCGTCCGGGCGCGGTGGACTGCGGCGAGATAACCGGCCGGATCGAGTTCGACCGGGTCTTTTTCGCCTACAACGGCTCCGACCCGGTGCTCCGTGACGTGAGCCTGGCGATCGAGCCCGGGCAAAAGGTAGCGCTCGTCGGGCGGAGCGGCTCGGGCAAGTCCACCCTTGTCAGCCTCATCCCCCGCTTTTATGACGTCAGCCAGGGCGCGATAAGGCTTGACGGCCGCGATCTCCGGGATTACAAGCTCAAGTCCTTGCGCAGGCAAATCGGTATGGTCTTGCAGGATCCGATCCTCTTCAGCGGCACGATCGAGGAGAACGTCCTCTTTGGCAATCCCTGCGCCACGCGGGCGCAGGTGATTGAGGCCTGCCGCGCGGCCAACGCGCTGGACTTCATCACCGCCCTGCCGCAGGGTTTCGAGAGCGAGGTGGGGGAGAGGGGCACCCTTCTTTCTGGCGGGCAAAAGCAGCGGCTCACCATCGCCCGGGCTTTCCTCCGCGATCCGCGCCTCCTCATCCTGGACGAGGCCACCTCGTCGTTGGACTCCGATTCGGAGCGGCTCATCCAGGAGGCGTTGGAGCGGCTGATGCGGGGGAGGACGGCCATCATCATCGCCCATCGCCTCTCCACGGTGATCGGGGCGGATCGCATCCTGGTCCTGCACGAGGGTACCATCGCCGAGGCCGGTACGCACGGGGAGCTGCTGGGACTGGGCGGGATTTACAGCGGGCTTTACCGGGCACAGTCCGGTGGGATGCTGTGGGAGTATCCCGGAGAACCCCGCATTGAGGCGGAGGCGGGCGAGTAATGCATCACACCGCCCGCTCGTCGGCATACGCCCCCGTGAACTGGCTGTTGTAGAGATCGGCGTAAAAGCCGCCCTTGGCCAGGAGTTCATCGTGGCTGCCGGTCTCGATGATCCGGCCGCGGTTCATGACGAGGATCTTTTGCGCGCTCCTGATGGTCGAGAGCCTGTGCGCGATGACAAAGCAGGTTCTCCCCTTCATCAGTTCCAGCATGGCCTCTTGGATCATCATCTCCGTGCGCGTGTCCACGCTGCTCGTGGCCTCGTCCAGGATCAGAATGGCCGGATCCGAGAGGATGGCCCGGGCGATCGTCAGGAGCTGTTTCTCGCCCTGGGAGAGGTTGGAGGCCTCCTCGTTGAGCATTGTGTTATAGCCGTCGGGCAGGGCGCGGATGAAATGGTCGGCGTGGGCCGCCTTGGCCGCCCGGACGATCTCCTCGTCGGTGACGTCCTCGCGACCATAGGCGATGTTCTCCTTGATCGTGCCGGTAAAGAGCCAGGTGTCCTGGAGCACCATGCCGAACATCCGCCGCAGGTCCTCCCGGCGGAGCTTCCGGATGTCCACCCCGTCCACGGTGATCGTCCCACGGTCGATCTCGTAGAACCGCATGAGGAGATTGACGAGGGTTGTCTTGCCGGCTCCCGTGGGCCCGACGATGGCGATGGTGTCGCCGGACCGGATGTCGAGGTTCATCCCCTCGATGAGGGGCACATCCTCGGTATAACGAAAACTGACGTTCTCCAAGCCCACCTGGCCGCGGGGGAGCCCGAGCGTCCGGCAGTCCGGGCTGTCCGGGATCTCCTCCTCTTCATCGAGCACCTCAAAGACCCGTTCCGCGCATGCAACCGTCGATTGAATGATGTTGGCGATGTGGGACGTCTGCACCATGGGCATGGTGAATGAGCGCGCGTACTGGATGAAGGCCGTCACGTCGCCGATCTTCAGCCTGTTCTTGGTGATCCACAATCCTCCCACGACGCAGATCAGGACATACCCCAGGTTGCTGATGAAATTCATCAGGGGGAACATGATCCCGGAAACGAACTGCGCTTTCCATCCCGCCTGATACAGCCGGCCGTTGACGGCCGTGAACCTGCCGATCGAATCCTTTTCGCGGCCGAAGGCCTTGACGATCTTGTGCCCGGTGTACATCTCCTCCACATGGCCGCTGAGTTCGCCAAGTTCCTTTTGCTGCGCCGCGAAGTATTCCTGGGAACGCTTGGCGATCGCCACCGTCGCGACGACATAGAGGGGCAGCGTCAGAAGGACGATCAGCGTCAACAGCGGGCTGATGGTGAGCATCATCACGATATACCCCAGGATCGAGATCACCGAGGTGATTACCTGCGTCAGGCTCTGCTGCAGCGAGGTCGAGATCGTGTCGATGTCGTTCGTGACGCGGCTCAGGATCTCGCCGTGGGGGCGCGAGTCGAAGTATCTGAGCGGCAGCCTGGCCAGCTTGTCGTCCACGTCCTTGCGCATGGCTTGGACGGTCCGCTGGGAAACACCCGACATGACGAGCCCCATCGTCAGGCTGAAACCCGCGCTTAGCAGGTAGATCCCGATCAGGATCAGCGCGATGCGGCCGATATACCCAAAATCGATTTTTCCATTGGTCTCCCGGATCGCTTTTAGGGCCCCGTCGATCTGGGCTTGGGTCAGTTTTATCTCCGGCATGGCGTTCTGCTTCGACCCGGGCTGCACAAGCGCCGCTTTTTTACCCAGCTCGATAAGCTCTTGGCAGATCGCCGCTTTTTGGCCCGGATCCTCCACCCGCTCCAGCATGGGCAGCTCCAGGAACCGCTTGATCGCCAGGAGCGTGTCCGCGCTGGGCATGGCGAACCCCCCACTCCCCCGGGGGCTTCCCCCCGACGCCTGCATCCGGGTCTTGATCTGCAGCATGGCTTTCTTTTGCGCCAGGGTCATCTCCCGGATAACCATGCGGGCCATGAAGCCGTCCTGCATCTTGTTCATGGCCTTGCCGGCCACCTTGGGTCCCACGATGGCGAACGCGGTGCTGGCGATGGCAAAGGCAAAGACAAAGGCGATCTGGGCGCGGTACGGGTTGAGATACTGCAAGAGCCGCCTGAATGTTTTCCCGAAGTCTTTCGGCTTTTCCATCGGCATGCCAAAGTGCCCGCCGCCGCCGAACGGGCCTCCCCGGCGGGGACCCCCCATGGGGCCCATCAAGGGGCGCTGGCCGGATTGCCTGTGTTTGTCGTCG
>JBLNBS010000062.1:0-8631 GCA_050260175.1 Patescibacteria group bacterium
CAAAGAGGGCGCCGTCCTCGATCCTGATGCCGCCCGTGGGGCCGTTGCGATCCGGTTCGCGCGTCACCAAGCTCTCGACGGCGCTCACGGCCGTATTACCGACCTGATCGCAGGCGGCCGCGCGGTAGTAGAACACCCCTCCGCCCGCGGGCGGCGTGACGATTGCGGAGTGCTCGCGGGCCAGTCCACCCGCGCGCAGTTCATCCAGGGTGGGCTGGGGGAACGAAGCGGTCCGGCCCGTCTGGATCAAGCCGTAACTCGGCTCGTCGGTCCGGAAACTAAATTCCAGCCTGCCGTCGGCGCGCAGGCGCGCCGCGAGGTCGCGGATGGAGGGGGGCGTCGTGTCGAGCGTGATCCGCGCAATGATGGGGGCGCTGATGTTGCCGGCACCGTCCACCAGCCGCATATAGACCAGTTTCGGCCCGTCGCCGGGATTCAGCCGCCATTGCTTGCTGTGGGCGAATGGCTCGGGCAGGCTCCAGAGCAAGCCGTCGTTGCTAAAGGACATGCTGCGCACACCGGACTCGGCATCCCGGCCGTCGATGCTCAGGGTGACAAAGACGGAATTGGTGAAATGGGCTCCGCCGTTGATCTGGAACCAGCCTTCGGGCGGCGTCCGATCCGGCGCCGCCACCGTCACCAGCTCGACCCGGTCCAGGCGCGAACTGTTGCCGGCCCTGTCGGTGGCGGTGATGCGCAGGATATACCTGGTCCCCGGCGCCAGGCCGGACAATTGCGCCCGATGCTCCTCGGCAAAGCCCGGGCTCACAAAGACCGCGGCCCAACCCGTGCCTTGCTGAAGGTCGATGCGGGCGTCCGTTTCCTCGTCCGTCCGCCAGGTAAGGACGGCGCCGGTGTCCGTGACGGTGGGCTGCAAAAGACCGTAGATCGCGGGCGGCCTGGTATCGAGGATCACGCGCCCGCTGTAGACGGGCGACATCGCCGCGCCCCTCCTGAACTGGACGAAAACGGTCTTTTCCCCATCGCCCTGGCTCAGCTCCCAGGTGAGGACCGGCGTCAACGCGCGCCACCTGGTGAAAAGGCCCCCTTCATTGGCCACGCGCACCATGGCTCCCTGTTGGCTCCCCTCGAGCGTAAAGCTCAGCGTGACCACGCGGTGATTAACCCACGCGGCGCCCGACTCGATGGTGAAACCGCCCTCCAGGGTGTAGCCGGTATGGCGGATCCTGGCGTTGAACTGCCCCGAGGAGGCCGAGTTGCCGGTTGCATCGTAGATGGTGAGGACGAGCGTATACTCCCCGGGCATGAGATCGCTCAGGTCCAGCCTGTGCCAAGGGCTGAACGAATCGTCCCTCAGCATGATGCTGTTCCGCGCGTTTCCCCCCGCCGGCCAGAGCGAGAGTTCAGCCCTGGTCGGCTCGTCGGTCCGCCAGACGAGGACGGGGTCCTCCGCCTCGCGGGACACGGCGGCCGGCCGGACAAAGACCGGCGCCTGCGCGTCTATGGACGCCGGCGGCGCCACCGAGGTCGCGAGGAGAGGGCCTGTGACGCCGTCGTCGGGGACGGCGTAGACGGTGCCGCCAATCGCGGCGCCCGGCACGGGCACGGGCATGCCGTGCCACGGGTGCCACCGCCATTTGAGCCCGTCCACGCTGACAAAGAGGCCGTGCGGAGTCTGGCTCCCCGAGATGCTCACGAGCGCGGCGGGGGAAGCCCCGTCGCCCGCGGCGGAGCGGGCCTCCATGCGCCAGCCGCGGCTCTCGGCGGGCACCGCCGCCGCCTCGGCGGCCTTTCGGTCCTTCTTGGCCTGGCTCCGCATCTTGAGCTTGTCGTAGACCTCGGCGCGCTGCAGGTAGAGGCAGGGTAGATCGGGGGCGATCTTGATGCCCCGTGTCAGGTGGCGCAGGGCCTCGCTGTAGCGTTTGGCCAGATAACAGGCGCGGCCCAGGCCGTAATAGGCCAGGCCCAGGCGCGGGCGTTTGCCGGCCAGCTCATTATAGACCCTGATGGCTCCCGCCGCGTCCTTTGCCTCCTCCCTGGCCGTGCCGAGCAGGAAAAGGCTGCCACCCGCCAGCGCTCCGGCGGCGGGCTTTTCGCCGGCGAGCGCCTTGAGCGCCCCGGCGGCGTCGTTGCGGTTCAGCAGGATCAGGGCCCTTTCCCAACGGGGCAGGGCATAAGCGGGCGAGGCCGCCGCGGCCCGGTTCAGCTCGGCCAGTGCCTTGCCGTCCGCGCCCATGGCCAGCATCGACAACCCGTGCGCCTCGGCCCAGAGCGGGCGGGCCCATGCAGGCGTCTCGCGGGCCAGCACGGCTTCGGCCACGGCGCTCTCCCCGGATATGGCGCAGCTCTTGGCGATCAGCCAGAGATACGGGAGTTCCTCCGCTTCCGTTCGGGGCTCGGCCCCGGCGACGGCGGCCAGCGCGTCCCGGGCGTCGCCGCGCATGAGGCTTATCACGCCGGAACGCAGCGCCACGGCATCGGCCAAACCGCGTTCCGTGGACCTGATGCCGCGCAGGTAACTCAGGGCCTTTTCCGGTTTGCGCTGGTCCAGTTGGAGATCTGCCATGCCGAGCAGGGCCTGGCCCGCATCGGGGGCGATGAGCAGGGCCCGCTGGTAGCTGTTGTTGGCTTCGGTGGCCCGCCCGCCGATCCAGGCGAGCCGGCCCAAGAGGACGAGGGCGGGAACCAGATCCGGCTCGAGCGACAGGGCGGCGCGCGCCCCGGCCTCGGCCCGGGCCAGATGCTCCTTCTCCTCGGCGGTCGGCCGCGGCAGGAGGATGGCGCCGCTCTCGAGCGGTTCGGTCCAGAGCATGATCCGCATGGCTGTCTGGACCCCGATTCCTCCCAGTTCCGCCTCTGCCCTAGCCTGGTCCAGTTCCTGTCTGCCGCTGCCCGCGGCCGTGGCGAAACAGGCCGCCGCGATCAGGGCGGCCAGCAGGATTGACGCGGAGACTATCCTTGTAGTGTATCGCATGGCTCTCTCCTCCTACGTCTTACGTGATCGGAACCGATTTGACAGGATTAACATGATTATCAGGATTTACACGGATTCTTTGTCTATTATTATCTTATTGATGATATGTTTTGACATTGAATCCGTTGATCCGATTAATCATGTAAATCATGTCGATACCGTTCCCCTAGTTTTACGTGATTAGGACCGATTAACAGGATTAACATGATTATCAGGATTTACACGGATTCTTTGTCTACTATAATCTTATTGATGATATGTTTTGACCCTGAATCCTGCTAATCTGGTTAATCATGTAAATCATGTCGATAACGTGCCCCTAGTTTTACGTGATTAGGACCGATTGACAGGATTAACATGATTATCAGGATTTACACGGATTCTTTGTTTACTATAATCTTATTGATGATATGTTTTGACCCTGAATCCTGTTAATCTGGTTAATCATGTAAATCATGTCGATAACGTTCCCTCGTTTTACGCGATTGCAAGCAGCATAACATCTCGTCCGATTAGCCCAGGTTCTCCCTCAGCGCCTCGATGAGCTCGCCGCGATCCAGCGGGCGGGGGTTGGCGGCCAGAGAGCCGGAGGGCAGCGTCTGTTCGACGATCCATGCCAGGTCCTTTTCCACAAGGCCCAGGCCTGCCAGGTTGGCCGGGATGCCCAAGCGCCTGTTCAATCCCAGGAGATGCCTGATCGCCGCCGCGGCCCGGTCAAAGATGTCGCCCGACGAAGCCGCCCCCCACGCCTCCGCCAGGCGGGCATACTTGGCGTAGGAGACCCGCAGATTCAGCCGCATGACGTGGGGCAGCAGCACGGCGCAGACGAGCCCGTGGGGGAGGCCGTAGAGCGAGCCGATGGGATGGGCCAGGCCGTGCACGGCGCCGAGGCGCGCGTTGGCCAAGGCGATGCCCGCGATCAGGCTGGCCTTGGCCAAGGCGGCGCGGGCCTCCAGATCGGCGCCGTCGCGATGGGCGCGGGGGAGGGCCTCAACGATCAGGCGGGCCGCCTCCAGGGCCAGGATATCCGTCAGGTCGTTGGCCCCCCGGGAAGTGAAGGCCTCCACGGCGTGTGAGAGGGCGTCCATGCCGCTGTACGCGGTCTGGGCCGGCGGCAGATCCAGGGCCAGCTCGGGATCGACGACCGCCGCCCGCGCCGCAAAGAACCGGCTCCTGATGCTCTGCTTGACCCTGGTCGAGGGGTCGATCAGGACGGCGTTCGGCGTGACTTCCGCGCCTGAACCGGCCGTGGTGGGCACCGCCACCCAGGGGAGCCCCGGGGCGTCCGCCTCAGCCCCGCCGAAGAAAACGGCCGTTTCCCGCCCGGTCGGGGCGATCCCGGCCGCGGCCTTGGCCGTGTCCAGGCAGCTGCCCCCGCCCAGGCCGACCAGCACCTCGGCCTCCGCCTCGCGAGCCGCCGCGATGACCCGCTCGACCGTCTCCAGGGTGGGCTCGGCGGCCACGGCGGGCAAGACGACGGTTTCGAGGCCGGCCTCGATCAGGGAAGCGGCCAGCGCCTCCGCCTTTTGTAAGAGAGGCCCCTCCCCGGTCACAAGAAGCACGCGCCGGCCGAAAGGCCTGACGATCCCGGGCAGATCCTTACGGCAACCGGCCCCGATATAAACCTCCGTGGAGAAGGCAAGACTTGGCTTGACCGGCACGGTATCCACCCCGCCTTCGCATCGGCAGGATCACTTCGGCGGCGAACCAGGCCGATCCTGCCCGTTCGCCCATCCTGATGGACGCCGCCGGACCGGGATTTGTTCGCGGAGGTTCGGCCTATGGCGATCCATGGCCGCCTCACCCTTGAGCATCCGGGCTCTGGGGTTCGGCTTTTGGCCATCCGTGGCCGCCTCACCCTTGAGCCATCCGGGCTCTGGGATGATCGTTGACGCTGGAGGACCGATCCTATAGAATAGCAGACGAAGCATGATCTGCCGGGAGATGAACCCAGATGGAAACAAAAGGCAAGAACCTGGCGCATTTCATGGAGCTGCCCGACCGCGACATCTTCGCCAAAACCTTGCCGTTCTACGATTTCATGGCGGCGCTCGCGGCGGAACATCACCACCACTGGCACCGGGTCCTGTCCTCGCCCTCCGAGGCCCGCGTGCGCATCATCGACCGCTACACCGGCCAGGAACGCGAGATGATCAACCTGGCCAGCAATAACTACCTCGGGCTGACCACCCATCCCCGCGTCGTCGAGGCCGGGCGCAAGGCCTGCGAGCGTTTTGGCGCCGGCGCCGGCAGCGTCCCTCTGCTTGGCGGGACCATGTCGCTCCACCGCGAGCTGGAGCAGCGCCTGGCCGCCATGAAGGGCTGCGAGGACGCCATCATCTTTACCTCGGGTTATTCCAGCAATGTCGGCTGCGTTTCCGGCCTGGTGAGAAAGGGCGACGTGGCGATCAACGACCGCCTGAACCATGCCAGCCTAATCGACGGCTGCCGCCTCTCCGGGGGCGAGTTCAAGACCTTTCGCCACAATAACCCCGAGAGCCTGGAACGGACTCTGGCCGAGTGCGACCAAGCATACCAAGGCAAGCTCGTCATCGTGGATGGGGTCTACAGCATGGACGGGGACATCTCCCGTCTCCCGGACATCCTCCCGATCTGCCGCAAATACGGCGCCCGCCTGATGATCGACGAGGCCCACGCCACCGGCGTCCTGGGCGCCCATGGCCGCGGCACGCCGGAGCACTGGGGACTCGAGGGGCAGATCGACATCGTGGCCGGCACGCTCAGCAAGGCCCTGGGCGGCGTTGGCGGCTTTGTGGCCAGCACCAAGGAGGTCGTCCACTACCTCCGCTTTTTCGCCCGCTCCTACATGTTCTCCACCGCCCTGCCGCCCGCCTCGGCCGCCTCCCTCCTCGCGGCGCTCGATGTCATCGAGGAGGAGCCGGCGATCCGCGAGCGGCTCTGGAGCAATATCAAGTTTGTCACCGGCAACCTCCGGCGCCTGGGTTTTGACCTGGGACAAGCCGAGACAGCCATCATCCCCGTGATCGTGGGCGACCAGGAACGCTTGAAACCCATGAGCCGGGAGGTGCACGAGGCCGGGCTCTTTATCAACCCCGTCTATTACCCGGCCGTGCCCAAAAAACAGGACAGGCTGCGTATCTCCCTCATGGCCACGCTGGAGCAGAAGGATCTGGACTACACGCTCGAGGTCTTGGAAAAGGTGGGGAAGAAGTACGGGATAATATAGGCCGCGGACAGCGAAAACCCGCGGTTTGGAGATGCCGCGGGCTTCAATCTCCCGGATCCCCGGCTTTTTCGGCCCTCATCCCTGGGCCACCACGCACCGGCCAAACGGGAAAGGAGAGGAGGGGTGTAGACGCACGAATCAGGGCGCGGTGCTCACAACATAGACTGCCGTTCAGGCCGCCCAAGTAGACCACGCTGGACGCGCGGCCACCTCCTGCCGAGAAGCGGTCGGCCCCCGCGGCCCGCTCCGATGGCGCCGCATCGCGCCGCGTCTATCTCTGATAGATTCTCACGTAATCGACCTCGAACCGCGCCGGAAACTCCGTGGCCGAGGGATCGCCGCCGCAGGTGCCGCCGATGGCGAGGTTCAGGATGAGGAAATGGGCTTGATGGAACGGGTTTTTACCCTCCTGATCCCTGTTGAAGGTGTATTTCAGGTCGACCGCGTTCAGGAGGATGTCGTCGACGTAGAGCTCGATGCTTTCCGCGTCCCAGTCCATCCGCCAGACGTGGAACCTGCCGGACCAGCCGGGATCATCGAAGTCGGCAATGGCTTTCCTGGTACTCCACCAACTGGCCGTCCAGCGCTTCTCCGTGCCCCAGGCGGCGTTAGCCAGGAGTGTGCCCTCGTAATACTCCATGATGTCTATCTCGCCGCAGCGCGGCCATTCCCCCGCGACACCCAGCGTCCAAAAGGCGGGCCACAGCCCAGGGCGCGTGTCGATGCGCCCCCGCATCTCGAAACGGCCGTATTGCCAAGCATGCAGTCCCATCGTGGTCAGGCTGGACGACGTGTACTCCGCGTATTCCCGGTTCTCCCTCCAATCGGCGCTCTCCCGCTTGAAGTGGGTATTCGGCACACGTTCGCGCCTGCCCTCGATGACGAGCAGCCCCCCCTGGCAAAAGGCGTTCTCCGGCTGGTACCATTGCAGTTCGTTGTTGCGCACAAAACCACGCTCGTAGGTCCATTTTTCCGGGTCCGGCTCGCCGTCAAGATCGAATTCGTCCGCCCAGACGAGCCGGTAGTCCGTTTCCGCGGGCATATCCTCGGCAAGGGCGGCGGGCGCGATCGCGGCCGAGAGACCCAAAGCCAGCAGCGCCAACGCTCTCAAGGCATTCATACCTCTACTCCCTCCCTGCCATGGAAGCGCTGTGAGAAACTATCACACCAGCGCCGCGTAGAGCATGGTCCTGAAGCGCAGGTCGAACGGGAACGCGCCGTAGGGGATGCACTGCACCATCAGGACGGCCGCCAGATCCTCCGCCGGATCCGCACAGAACCACGTGCTTGCATAGCCTTCCCAGCCAAAGAGGCCGATGGATCCGCCAAAACCAGCGCCGGCGGGATCGATCAACACCCGCACGCCGAGGCCGTAGGAGAAGCCGCGGTTATTACCGCCGCAATAATAGCGCTTTTGCTCCGCGTCCAGATGGTCGGAGGCCATGAGGCGCACGGTCCGCTCCCCGAGGATGCGCCGCCCGCCCCACTCCCCGCCACGGGCGAGCATCTCGGCGAAATTGGCGTAGTCGCCGATGGTCGAAACCATGCCGCCGCCGCCGGAGAGGAATGACGGGGGCTTGAGATACGAGCTGGTCCCGGGCGCGTCGATCAGCGTGAGGGGGCCCTTCTCGCCCGGGCCGTACGCGGCGGCCAGGCGGCCGGCCTTTTCCGGGGGCACATAAAAGCCCGTGTCCTTCATCCCCAGGGGATCGAAGATCTCTTCGCGCAGGAAACGGTCGAACGGCCGGCCGGACACGACCTCCACCAGCCTACCCGCGACGTCGTGGGAATAGCCATAGAGCCACCTCGTGCCCGGCTCAAAGGCCAGGGGCAGGGAGGCGATGCGGTCGACCACCTCCGCCATGGACAGGGGCCTGCCTTCCGCCTGCGCCTCATCCAAGGCTTTTTGATAGACGCGCTCGATCGCCGTGTTCGCGCCGGGATAGGGAATGCCCGAGGTCATCGTGAGGAGCTGCCTGATCGTGACCTCGCCCCTGGCGGGGACGGTCCCGGCACGCCCGCCATCCGACTCGACCAGCACACGCTGCCCCTTGAACGCCGGGAGATAGCGCGAGACGGGCTCGTCCAGGCCGAAAGCGCCCCGTTCGAGGAGGATGAGGACCGCGGCCATCGTCACGGGCTTGCTCATGGAGTATATGCGAAAGATGGTGTCCGGCGCCATGGGCCTGCCCGTCTCGATCTCCGCCAGGCCGAGACATACCTCGTAGACGGTGGCGCCGCCCCGCCTGACGAGGAGGTTCATCCCCGCCGCCTCGCCGCGGTCGAGAAAGCCGCGCATAACGTCGGTGGCGCGGGCGAGGCGATCCGGGTCGAGGGATGATCGCGCACCGATGTTACGGTTCACTACCATGGTACCAATTCCACCCGGCGGTTCTTGGCGCGGCCCGCCTCCGTGCTGTTGCTGGCCACCGGCGCCAGGTAGGCCACGCCGTGCGCGGCCAAGCGGCCCGCGGCGACGCCGTAATCC
>JBLNBS010000063.1:0-3957 GCA_050260175.1 Patescibacteria group bacterium
CCTGAGCAAGTATGCTCTGAACGGCCTGACCATCCTGTGGAGCCGTGAGCTAAAGGGCCGCATCGCCGTAAATGCCCTGAATCCCGGCTGGATCCGCACGGACATGGGCGGCCCGGAGGCGCCCGAGGAGCCGTCCGCCGGGGGCAGGAGGATCCTGCAGGCCCTGAGCAAGCCGTGGGACGAGACAGGGAAGTTCTGGTACGGGGAAGAGGAGATGGAGTGGTAGCATCTTCGCCCAGGATTGAAATCCTGGGTCGCGCCTTAACACATCCTGTTAGGCGCTCACTTAGGCCGTCCTGGCCCTGGGCTATGCAAAACCGGTCTGAATTCCCTGTGGGGAATCGGATGTGTCTGGGGTTGAGCCAGTTTTTACGAGACCGCCAGTCTTTGACGGTCTCATTTGTTATCCTGGTGATGCCGAGGCCGTCAAGGTCGAGCTGGACCCGGTGGGCCAGGTCGGCTACGTGGCCAAAAGCGTCCATACAGTGCCAAAGGGCTGCTGCAGCGCGGGGAGGATCTACGACGTCGCAGCTCGTCGCTGGTCGCTCGTTGCTCGGGGAACGGAATCCCTGGAACGACAACGATTCGAAGATGTTTTGGGCCGACGGCAGGCTGAGAGCCTACCGCTACACAAGATCAGCAAGGGCCTGAAGGCCCTGGGACCGGATCTTGCGCATCCCGGAGCCACGGAACGTCGCAGCTCGTCGCTCGGGGCCGACGGCAGGCTGAGAGCCTGCCGCTACACAAGATCAGCAAGGGCCTGAAGGCCCTGATACGGATCCCCCATTCTCCGTAGCCACGGATGGCTTTGTGCTCTTGTGTAGCGGCGTCCTTCAGGGCGCCGAACCGTTTGAACGACGGGCTCCAGCGCGGGAAGGATTTTCCGACCCGGGTGCGGAATCGATCCAGGGTTTGACAGAATAAAGCTTCCGAAAAGGAGCGATCCCGTGGCCAACACTTTTTATCTCGACGCGGAACACGGCGACGACGGCGCCAGCGGCACAACACCGTCGCAAGCCTGGCGAACCCTGGCCAGGGCCATGGAGCAGCCGCTGCGGCCCGGCGACGCGCTGCTCTTGAAGCGCGGTTGCGTCTGGCAGGGCACCTTTAGACTCAGGGGCCGGGGGGAGAGGGGTAGACCCATCACCCTGGGGACTTACGGCGCGGGGCCAAAGCCGCGCCTCGTGGCGGACGCGTATCCCGTCATCGGCAACGACGGCCCCGTGTCCTTTTGGCACATCAAGGGCCTGGAACTGCGGGGCGCCGAGGCGTACGATCCGCACGGCCGCGAGCCGCGCCAGGAACACGGCATCCATATCCACCATGCCGGAGGCGCCGCGTCCTGTGGGATGGTGATCGAGGACTGCGTGATCCACGATCTCGGCGGCACGGGCATCGTCTTCAGCGCGGGGGAGCTTGGCGCAACCGCGCATCGCGGCTTTTGCGTCACCCGTTGCGAGATTTACAACGCGGGCACCGGCATCGCCACCCACGGACCCTGGCCGCCGGGGAGCGACCTTGCGCGGATCCATCCCTGCCACGCGGATTTTAGGGTGGAGCACTGCCAGGTGCACGATCTCGCCGCCGACGGCATCGTGCTCAGCTGCTGCCAGGACGGCGTCATCGAGCATTGCCGGGCGTGGCGCACCGGCATCGGCCGCGTCCGCCGCACGCCGGTCGGTATCTGGTACTATCTCGCGGCCCGTTGCCTCATCCAGTTCTGCGAATCCTACGACAATCATACGGCCGGCGGCGAGGCCGACGGCGGCGGTTTCGACCTGGACGGCGGCTGCATCGACTGTATCATGCAGTACAATTACTCCCACGACAACGACGGGGCCGGCTTTCTCATCTGTTCCTACAACCCGGCCGATGCCCCCACCGCCGGGTGCGTCACCCGCTATAATCTGTCGGTCAACGACGGCCGCATGAACGATTACGCATCCATCTTCATCTGGCAGGCCGACGGCTGCCTTACGCACAATAACACCTGCATCACGCGGATTTCCTCCTGCCTAAAGTTCACGAGCGACAGCAGGGGCCATCTTTTCGCCAATAATATCTTCGTCGTGGATGCCGCCGCGGACATCCCCGTGCTCCAATCCGCTTTTGGGCTGAACGAAAACCGTTTCGAGCACAACCTTTACTGGCGCACGGGCGGCGGGGTGAGCTTCAGGCTGAAGGATGCCCCGCGGGTCGAGTTCGCTGATGCCGCGGCATTCTTTCAATCAAAGAACGAGCTTTACGCGGATCCGCGTCTGAGCGCCCTGTCGGGACCGGATATCCATCTCCTGCAAGGGTCTCCCGCCCTCGGCAGGGGCAGACGCCTCGAGGACATGGGCGGCCGCGATCTCTACGGCCTGCCCGTGGGGAAAAGGGGCGCGGTCAATATCGGGGCGTCGCAGCGGAGGCCGCGCGGACCGGCCGCGGCTGGGCCATACCCGAGTTGAGGCGCAGGCATCCAAGGGAAAAGATCGAGGTGTAGCAGTCCGGCATGACAGGCGCGATGCGGCCGTTTTCCCTCCTCGTCAAGCCGGCCTCCGCCGACTGCAATCTCCGCTGCGATTACTGCTTTTACCTGGATCGGGCCGCCCTCTATCCCGGGACGGCGCCGCATCGCATGAGCGACGAGGTGCTCCGGCGCGTGATCTCGTCGTACCTGGCCACGGAGCAGCCGCAGTATGCCTTTGGCTGGCAGGGAGGGGAGCCGGCCCTCATGGGCGCCGCCTTTTTCCGGCGCGCCGCCGAACTGCAACAGCGATACGGCCGCCCGGGCGCGGTCGTGGCCAACGGCCTGCAGACCAACGCCACCCTGCTCGACGACGAGCTGTGCGCCGTCCTGGCGCAATACAGGTTCCTCGCCGGCGTCAGCATGGACGGGCCGCAAGAGATACACGATCTCCACCGCAAGGCATCCGGCGGCCAAGGCTCTCACGCCAGGGTGTTGCGGGGTATGGAGGTTCTGCGCCGGCACGGGGTGGAGTTCAATGTGCTCACGCTGGTCACAGCGGCCAACGAGGCACGCGCCGCCGAGGTCTACCATTACCTCCGGGAGCTCGGCGTCTTTTACCACCAGTACATTCCCTGCGTCGAGTCTGACGCCGCCGGTGCTCCCGCGCCGTTCTCCGTTTCCCCGCAGGGTTGGGGCAGGTTTCTGTGCGGCCTTTTCGAGGCGTGGTACCCGCGCGACGTGGGCCGCGTCTCGGTCCGCCTCTTTGACGCGGTGGTCAACCGGCTGGCTTTCGGCCGCTACGATCTCTGCCACATGGGCGGCGACTGCCGGCGCTATTTCGTGGTGGAACATAACGGCGACGTCTATCCCTGCGATTTTTTCGTCCGGCCCGAGCTGAGGCTGGGCAATATCATGGAACGGGACTGGGACTTCTTCCTGGCATCCCCGATCCACGCGGCCTTTAGCGGCGTAAAGACCGCTTGGCCGGCTGAGTGTCAGGCATGCGAGTACCTGAGCCTGTGTTCCGCCGACTGCCCAAAGCACCGCCCCGCCGGCGGGAGCACGGCTTTGCAGCCGAGCCGGCTCTGCGAGGGCTGGCGCGCCTTTTACGCCCACGCGCTGCCGCGCCTCGCGGAACTGGCCGGCCGCCTGCGCCGGGCGCGGGGGCTGCCCGCCGCCCCGCCGCGGGAGCCGGGGCGGAACGAGCTCTGTTACTGCGGGAGCGGCAGAAAGTACAAGAGATGCCACGCGCGTCCTTGATTGGGTATTGGAGGCGGTGCGAAAAACCGGGATCGGACCTAATCCCGGAGTGCTGCATTGATATGTCCAGCCTGAAAGCCGTGTCGGATAAGCTTTCTTCTGACAACTTGTGTAGGGCGGGATAAACGGCGCCGGGTGCGCCGGTGCGGCCTGATGGCCGTCGCATCTCGTCGTCGCCGCGTCGTCTCGGTGCTCGACGTACCATCGTACGTCTGCGCTCCTCGACTTCCTTGCTCCTAGATCTG
>JBLNBS010000064.1:0-24424 GCA_050260175.1 Patescibacteria group bacterium
CAAAAGGATTAAAGGTGACAAGAGAAGGAGCTCGCACATGTTCAACTTCATCCTGGGTCGATTCGGACGCGACATGGGGATCGACCTTGGTACAGCCAATACGCTCGTTTCCGTCAAGGGAAGGGGGATTGTGCTCCAGGAACCGTCGGTGGTCGCCATCCACCGCGAGACCAACCAGGTGGTGGCCGTGGGCAGCGAGGCGCATGCCATGGTCGGCCGTACGCCCGGCTCCATCGTGGCCATCCGGCCCATGCGCGACGGCGTCATCGCGGATTTCGACATCACCGGCACCATGCTCAGGTACTTGATCGGCCGCGCCGCAAGGCGCACAGGCCTTTTCCCGCCGCGCGTCCTCATCGGGGTGCCGTCGGGTGTGACCGAGGTCGAACGCCGGGCCGTCATCGACGCCGGGTTGCAGGCCGGCGCGCGCGAGGTCCTGCTCATCGAGGAGCCCATGGCCGCGGCTATCGGCGCGGGGCTGCCCGTCGACGAGCCCACCGGCAGCCTCATCGTTGATATCGGCGGAGGCACGACCGAGGTGGCCGTGATCTCCCTCGGCGGCATCGTCTCGAGCCAGTCGAGCCGGGTGGCGGGGGACGAGATGACGGAGAGCATCGTCCAGTTCGTCAAACGCCACTACAACCTCATGATCGGGGAACGCACCGCCGAGGAGGTCAAGTGCACCATCGGCGCGGCGTATCCCCTGGGGACCGCGGAGCGGTACGAGGTGCGCGGCCGGGATCTGCTGACGGGATTGCCCAAGACCATCGAGCTGAGTTCCCACGAGGCGCTCGAGGCCCTGGCCGAACCGGTCAGCCAGGTGGTCGAGGCCGTGCGGGTTACGCTCGACAAGACTCCCCCCGAACTGTCCGCGGACATCCTGGATCGCGGTATTGTCCTCGCCGGGGGAGGGAGCCTGCTGAGGGGCCTCGATCAGCTCCTGCGGGAGGAGACCGGCATGCCCGTCCAGCGCGCCGAAGATCCGATGACCTGCGTCGTACGGGGGACCATTCTGGCATTGGAGAATCTGGATTTGCTGCGCCGGACGCCTTTTACCGCGCGCAGGCTGGCTTAAAGGTGTAGTGAGTCTGGGGGCGCGATCGTGCTCGAGTTCCTGACCAGTAGGAAGCTGCTCTTTGTGTTCGTGATCATCCTCATCCTGACCTGGGTCATGTTCTTTACGGCCGACAACAGGGATCGCGAGACCTCGGCCGAGTCGTTCCTGCGCACGGCGGTGGCTCCGGTGGAGAGGATCTTTGACACCGTGACCGACACCACCCGGAGCGTCCTGCGGACCGTTTCGGAACTCCACAGGCTGACCGCGGAAAACCGGCGCCTGGGGGAGGAGATCGACCGCGTGGCCATGGAGAACCAGACCCTGCGCGGTTACCAGCTGGAAAACACCCGGCTCCGCGCCGCGCTCGAACTCCGGCAACGCCTGCTCCACCGTTTGATCGCCGCCGAGGTCATCGCCAGGAGCACGGCGAACTGGTACAGCAGGTTGACCATCAACCTGGGCGGCGCGGACGGCATCAAAAAGGACATGGGCGTTATCGCCGCCGGGGGGGTCGTGGGGCGCATCTATGAGGTCAGGTCCCATACGGCCGACGTCCTGCTCCTCACGGACAGCGCCAGCCAGATCGGCGGCATGATCGAGCGGACCGGGGCGCACGTGCTCGTGCGCGGGCAGGGAGGACGCCGCGGGCTCTGCCGCGTGCTGCCGTACCGCGACACCGGTTTCCGCCCAGGCGACCTCGTCGTGACCTGGGAAGAAAGCGAGTATTTCCCTCCTGGCCTGGTCATCGGCAAGATCGTCCGGGCCGTCAAGGGCCAGGGCGGGGTGCCGCTCAGCGGGGATCTGCGGCCCGCCGTGGATCCCAGCACGGTGGACGTGCTCTTTGTTATCGGCGGGATCGCGCGGGAGACGGCGCCGTGAGGCTCAGGGTGCTCGTTATCAGCCTCTGCGTAATCTTCGGCCTGCTCGTTCAGGCCACCTTTCTGTCGGAGATGAATCTTTTCGGCATCGGCGTCCTCCCTGACCTGGTGCTCATCGTCGCCGTTTCTTATGGCTTGCTCAAGGGACCCTGGTATGGCGCGGTAATCGGGGTTCTGGCGGGGCTGGCGGCCGATCTGTTCGCCGGCGGGGTGCTCGGCCCCGGAGCCCTGGCCAAGATGGCCACGGGATTCACGGCCGGCCTGCTGGAAAAGGTGATCTTCAAGGACAATCTGCTCGTGCCCGTCCTTTCGCTCTTCCTCGGCACCTGGATCAACGAGGGGATCTTCCTCATGGTGGCCAGCGCGTTCGGCTGGCATTTCGGTCCCCTGCTCGATCTCTTGCTGCGCATCCTGGCCATCGCGGCTTGCAACGCGCTCCTGGCCCCCTTGCTCTACCGTTATTTCTACCGCCTTGAAAAAAGGCTGGCCGCAGCCGTCTAGCCTCGCGCCACGGAGGGTGCGATACCGCCCAGGAAGGCCGTCCTTCACCGGATCGCCGGGGGGGTGGTTTACGTGCGGGTCAACGAGGTGAATCTCGTTGAAAGGCGGGCGCGCATACTCGCCGCGTTGGTTTGCGTCTTTTTCGCCCTGCTCGTGGGGCGTCTCTGGGTCCTGCAGATCGTGCGGGGCGCCGCAAATTACCGCCTCTCGCAATCGTACACGACTTACGACATCCCGGTGCCCGCCCCCCGCGGCGTGCTCTACGACAGACACGGCCGCCTGCTCGTGACAAACCGCAAGAGGTACGACGTGGTGGGATTGCTAGCCACCCTGCGGGAGCACCCCGAGGTCGTGGAGCGCCTGGCCTTGATCGCCGGCTGCCCCGCGCAGGAGATCAACGCGAGGCTCACGTCGCCCAAGGGCGTCCTCCCCTATCAGCTCTATCCCGTCATCAAGAACGTCCCCGTCAAGACGGCCATCCGCATCCAGGAATCCCTGCTCAACCTCCCCGGCGTCGAGATCCTCGAAGTGCCGTGCCGCCAGTACATCTACGGTGATTTCGCCACGCACGTCTTTGGCTTTCTGCGTGAGATCAGCGAGGACGAACTGGCCGCTCTCTCGGGCGAGGGTTATCTCCTGGGAGAATCCATCGGTAAGACCGGCCTGGAAAAGACCCTCGAGCCTTACCTGCGCGGGATCAACGGTTTCAGGCGCATCGAGATCGACCGCGCGCAGCGGCCCGTGGCGGAAAGGGCGCGCCGCGACCCGGAACCGGGCGGCGACGCCTGGCTGACCCTGGATTACGCCGTGCAGGAAGCGGCGGAGAAGGCGCTGCGCGAGAGGTTGAAATACCTGCAGCGGTACACGAGGTATCGCAAGGCGCGCGCGGGCGCGGTCATCGCGCTCGATCCGCAAACAGGCGAGATCCTGGCCCTGGCCAGCCAGCCGTCTTTCAACCCCAACCTCTTTGCGGACGTGGTGCCGGCGGCCGAGTTCGGCGCCCTAAACGCCAACCCGGACAAGCCTTTCAACAACCGCGTCCTGTGCGGCCGCTACCCGCCGGCTTCTACCTTCAAACCCTTCACCGTCTACGCGGCTTTGCGCGAGGGCAAGACCCGCCCCGGCGAAAAATTCATCTGCAACGGGTTCGATCGGGTCTATAAGGGCCAGGCCAGGTGCTGGTTGGCCGGTTCGGGCAGGGGGCACGGCAGGCTTGATCTCGTCGGCGGGCTCAAAAACTCGTGCAACGTCGTCATGTACGAACTCGGCCGGCGGCTGGGCGTGGAAAGGCTGGCGCGTTTCGCCCGTCTCTTCCGTTTCGGCGCGAAAACGGGCCTGGATCTGGCACCGGGTGAGGCGCAAGGCATCGTGCCAGATCCAGCCTACAAAAAACGCGTGCGCCCCAACGATCCCTGGCGCGAGCTGGAAACCCTGCATTTCGCCATCGGCCAGGGATATCTCGAGGTGACACCGCTGCAGCTCGCCGTGGCATATGCCGGTCTGGCCACGGGTGGGCGTTTCTTCCGGCCCCATCTCGTCAGGGAGATCAGGGATCTCTCGGGCCGTGTCATACGCAGCTTTACAGAACACCGCCCTTACGCCGTGCTCAAAATGGACGGCCAGACCAGGGCCCTGATCCTGGAGGGACTCAACGAGGTGGTCAGCGGCGGCACCGCCGCGGCCGCGTTCGCGGGTTTCCCCCTCGACCGCTACCCCGTGGCCGGCAAGACGGGCACCGGGCAAAAGCGCAATTACGACGACTTCTCGCTCTTTGCATGTTTTGCCCCGGCCGACAAGCCGCGCATCGTCGTCGTGGTCGTCATCGAGCAGGGCGGGTCGGGCAGCCAGGGAGCCGCGCCCGTGGCCCGCAAGGTCCTGGAAGCCTTCTTTGGCGTCACCCCCGCCCAGACCGCGCCCGTCCCCGCGCCTCCCGCCGCAGCGTCGGAGCCGGGGGACGCCGGTGCAAACGAGGCACCTCAACCAACGGCGCCCGCTCCCGCGGCGGAAGAACCGCTCGATCCCTCCCCGGCGGGCGGTTCGGAAACCCCGGATGGGCAGGTTCAAACCCCTGGCGACTAGGGTTTGCGGACGAGGAGGATTTCCCGGGATGATAGCGAAGACCTAGTATCGGTATGAAAACCTGCCAATCTTCCATCCCAAGCGTGTAATCTCCGGCACCATGGACGGGGGCCTCAAAAGCTGTGTGAAAAGGCCGAATCCCTGATCCGAACCTCACCCGGCATCCGTGCCATCCTCTCAGCACCAGGGATGATGCATGTTTAGGCTTCTCAGGATGAGGGCGAAGCGCGTCTCCCGCAGGGAGAGGCAGGAATGGCGCGGATCTTTGACACAATGGCTCCCTTTTCCCCTTGGGAGGGCCGGGAGCGAGGCGATCCAGGTTTCGCATCGTTTCTAGCCTGGAGCGGTATTTAATAAAAACGCGGGGAGTGGGCGCCACTGGTTCGAGGGACAAGACGGCGTGGCCCAGGAGGCAAACTGGGCCACCTTTCTTCTCCCGGCGCGGTCTTCAAGGGCGGCCGGCAGGGATTGCGGCTCCTCTTGCCGGCCGGCGGAGATTTTGAGGCGATCTGCGCGGAAGTGGCGGAGAGACTGTCCTCTTCCGGCAAGTTTTTCCGCGGGGCCAGGGTAATCCTGGATCAAAGCCAACGGACGCTGACGGCCGAGGAGATGGCGGCACTCGTCGCCATCCTGGAAAAAAATGGCGTCACGCCCGCCGAACTCCCTCCGCCTGGAGAGGGAGAACCCCCCTCGGAACCCTCGGTAGCCGTCCGCGGGCCGCTCAGATCGGGGCAACGTCTGGTCGCGGAGGGGAACGTACTCCTCCTGGGCGACCTGCATCCCGGCGCAGAGATCAGGGCCGGCGGGGACGTGGTGATCATGGGGTCGGCCAGGGGAGAGATCGCCGCAGGGCTGCGGAGCGGCAGGGAGGCCGCGGTCTTCGCCTTTCAGATGCGCCCCTCCCTCCTGCGCCTTGGCGACCTGGTCGCGCGTTCGCCGGGCTCGCACACGGCCTGGCGGGCGGAGATCGCGCGGGCGCGGGACGGGCTGATAATCGTCGAGCCTTTTACGGGTTGGCAGCGGCGCAAGGCGCGCGAAGCCCGGAGTGTGAAGGAGCTGGATGCCGATGGCAGGTAGAGTCGTGGTCGTCACCTCCGGCAAGGGCGGCGTGGGCAAGACCACGACCGTGGCCAATTTGGGCTGCGGGTTGTCCTTGCGCGGGCGGCGCGTGGTCATGATCGACGCCGACATCGGCTTGCGCAACCTGGACGTGGTCATGGGCCTCGAGAACAGGATCGTTTTTGACCTCGTGGATGTGGCGGAAAAAAGATGCCGCCTGCGCCAGGCCCTCATCAAGGACAAGCGCTACGAGGGGCTTTTCCTGTTGCCGGCGGCGCAGACCAGGGAAAAAGAGGCCGTCTCGCCCGATCAGATGCGCGAGATCTGCCTTCAGCTCAAGGAGGAATTCGACTACATCCTGATTGACTGCCCCGCCGGGATCGAACACGGTTTTAAGAATGCCGTGGCCGGAGCGGACGAGGCGATCATCATCACCACGCCCGAGGTATCGTCCGTGCGCGACGCGGACCGCATCGTGGGCCTGTTGCAGGCGCGCGATCTGACCGATCCGTGGCTCGTGGTGAACCGCATCAGGCCGGATATGATCCGGAAGGGCGACATGATGGATATCGACGACGTCAACGATATCCTCGCCCTCGAGCTCCTCGGCGTGATCCCCGACGACGAGAGCGTCATCATCTCCACCAACCGCGGCGAACCGGCGGTGGCGGATCGCGGTTCCCGGGCTGGCGAAGCCTTTCGCAATATCGCCGGGCGCCTCGAGGGGGAGAGTATCCCCTTCATGTCCATGGATTTCGACCTGACGCTCTTTGGGCGCTTCAAGCGGCTGATCGGCATGGGGGGGTGAAGGGCGTGGATTACACCAGGACCAGGGCGAGCAGGGATGTCGCCATAGAAAGGCTCAGGCTGGTCTTGGTTCACGACCGGGCCATGGTCTCGCCCGCGCTCCTCGAGATGCTGCAGGGCGAGATGATCGAGGTCGTCTCGCGCTACCTGGAGGTTGACCCGGAGGGCGCCGAGGTTCACCTGACCACCAACGACGAGGTCGCCACCCTGGTCGCCAGCGTGCCCGTGCGCCGCGTCAGGCGCGGGAGCGAGGCCCTGTAAACGCCCGCGCCGCCGCGCTTGTCATGGCACGTTTTGCTGCTCGACGCGGCGGCCGGCCCGCGCTATAATTAGGGACGAAAGGAGCGGGACATGCGGGTCGAGCGCCGTCTCATCCGGAACCTGGACTTTACGGTCCTGATCACCGTGTTCATCCTCGTCCTGTACGGGTTGGCCATGGTTTACAGCGCTACGCACGCCAACCCCAACCTCCCGAACGGCGATCAGTTCTACGCCCTAAAGAAGCAGCTCATGGGGGTCCTCCTGGGCCTGGCCGGCTTGGCCGTCATCGTGCTCATCGACTACCATGCCTCCGAGCGGCTGCATCTCTTCATCTACATCGGCACTCTACTCCTTCTGGGTTCCGTGCTCCTTTTGGGCAAAGAGGTGAACGGGGCCAGGAGCTGGCTGTCATTCGGACCGTTCAACCTGCAGCCCTCCGAGTTCGCAAAGGTCGCCGTCATCGTCACCCTGGCCGGGCACCTCTCGCGAAAGGAAAGCCTGTCCGGGATCTGGGACCTGTTCAGCCCTCTCCTGCACGTGGCCGTGCCGATGCTCCTCATCCTGGTCCAGCCGGACCTGGGAACGGTATTGGTTTTCATCTTCATCACCTTTTCCATGCTCTACATGGCCGGCGCCCGGGGATGGCATCTGGCGTTGGTTTTCGGTTTGCCGCTCCTGTTACTCGCCTTCGCCATCGCGGCCAATCTGCGTTTCGGTTTTCCGCCGCTGCCGCTCAAGCAGTACCAGATCGACCGCCTGACCAGCTGCTTCAACCCGAGCAAGGACCCGCGCGGCACGGGCTACAACTTGAACCAGGCCATGATCGCCATCGGCTCCGGGCGTTTTGTCGGCAAAGGCTACCTCCACAGCACCCAGGGCAGGCTCGGTTACGTACCCGAGCACCAGACCGATTTCATCTTTGCCATCGTGGGCGAGGAGATGGGATTCATCGGCGGGTTCGTCCTCCTGGCCCTCTTCTTTACCCTGATCTGGCGGGGTTTGCGCATCACCTTTCAGGCCAAGGACAAGTACGGCTGCCTGATCGCCACCGGGGTCCTGGCCATGTTCCTGTTTCACGTCCTCGAAAACATCGGCATGAACCTCGGCATCATGCCCATCACGGGCATCCCCCTGCCCTTTATCAGCCTGGGATCCAGCTCCATGACGGCCAGTCTCTGGGCCGTGGGCCTCCTGGAAAACGTCTGGGTGCGCAGGCAGAAGATCATGTTTTAGAAACGGTGTGAAGCCCGAGGGGATACTCACTCCACCCAGGCGGGCAGGATTTGCCGTTGCCCCGGCGAATATGTGGTTGCCAAAAGTGGAACCTATTGGTGGTCGCAAAGGGGGTACATACTTTGCGGATCAAGATGATCCTGAACCCGATCGCGGGGCGGGGCCGCGGCGGCAGGACCAGGGAGGCCCTGCTCGATGTCCTGCAGGCCTCCGGCGTCGAATACGACGTGGCCGTCACGGGCCAGCGCGGCGCCGGCCGGCTTTTGGCCAGGCAGGCGGTGGCTGATGGGTACGACCTGATCGTCGCGGGCGGCGGGGACGGCACGGTCAATGAGGTCGTCAACGGCATGGCGGGCAGCCATGCGGCCCTGGGCGTCGTGCCCCTGGGCACGGGCAACGACTTTGCCGCCATGATGGGCATGCCCAAGGATCCCGTGGCCAGCCTGGAAAGGATCCTCCGGGGCGAGCGCCTGGCCGTGGATCTCTGCCGGGTCAACGACCGCTACTTCGCCAGTTCGGTGGGAGCCGGCTTTGACGGCGAGGTGGCCTACACGGCCAACCACGGTTTCAAGCACCTGCGCGGCATGGTCGTCTATATCCTGGCGGTCTTCAAGGCCGTCTTCGGTTACAGGCCCCGCCGGGTGAGGTTGAGCATCGACGGCGGGATCTGGGAGGGCGAGATCACCCTCGTCACCGTGGTCAATTCCCGCACCTACGGCGCGGGCATGCTGGTGGCGCCGGACGCGGTGGCGGACGACGGGCTCTTTGACATCTGCCGCGCCGAAAAAATGAGCCCCCTGCGCATCATCATGATGCTGCCCAAGTTCATCAAGGGCACTCATCCGACCATGCCCGAGATCACGATGTCCAAGGGCAGAGATATCTGGCTGGAGAGCACGACGCCGCTCTACTGCCAGGTGGACGGCGAGGTCATCGAGGAGAGCCGCCTGGTGTTCCGCCTCATCCCGGGCGGCCTCATCGTGGCCGGCGCCAATTTCGTGCCCACGCGCCAGGAGGCGGCCCCCGCGACCGCCGGCGAACGGGGCTCATGATCTGGGTGCTCGTGGGCGCGGCCGCCTACCTCGTGGGTTCTTTTCCCAGCGCGGTGGTGGTGGGCAGGCTCTGGCGCGGCGTGGACATCAGAGGCATGGGCAGCGGCAATCCCGGCGCGGCCAACGCCCTGCGCACCCTGGGCCCCGTGCCAGGGGCCGTCGTTCTCCTGCTCGACTTGGGCAAGGGCCTGGCCGGCTCGCTCGTGCCGGCCGCCGTCTTCGGATTTGATCACGGCCTGCCGTGGCTGGGCGGGTTGATGGCGGTCGTGGGGCATGTTTTCCCCGTCTTTGCCGGTTTTCGCGGCGGCAAGGGCCTGGCCACGGGCTGCGGGGCCATCCTGCCGCTCATGCCCTGGGGCCTGGCGGTCTTCGCCCCGGTCTGGGGGTTGGTCTATCTCCTCAAGCGAAAGATCGCGCCCGCATCAGCCGCCGGCATCCTAGCCGTGGCCCTCGCATCAGCCGCCGCGTATGCCCTGGGGCGGCTTGCCCCCTGGCCCTTGACCGTGGTCTTCCTTGGCCTCTTTCTCATCTTCATGCGCCACTGGCCGGAGGCGCGGCGGGAGATACTATACCGGAAGAAATAGATTACACTCACAGTTTTAGATTATCTTTATTGATGACCTTAATCTTGAATCTTGTTAATCCAATTAATCATGTAAATCATGTGATGTCGTTCCTTGTTTTACGTGTTTATCGGTCCAAGAACGGTTTTTCATAACGCTTCTATGGAGATGCCCGTTAAATAACGGGTCTTTCTCATATGGTATCAGGCTGGTAGTGGAGTTCCAACCCCGTGTGCCCCGTTTGCCGTAACGCCTCGTAGACCGCCACGGCCACGGTGTTTGCCAGGTTGAGCGACCTCGCCCCCGGCCGCATGGGCAGGCGCAGGCAACGCCCGGGCGCTGCTTCCAGCAGCCCGGCGGGGAGGCCTCGCGTCTCCGGGCCGAAAACCAGGAAATCCCCCGCGCGAAAATCAGCCTCGGTGTAGGACTTTTGCCCCCTGGTGCTGAAATACCAGCATGCGGCGTCCGGGTGCGCGGAGGTAAAGGCGCCCCAGCCCGCGTGGCGGCGCACCTCCACCTCGTCCCAGTAGTCGAGACCGGCCCGCTTCATCCTGCTGTCGTCGAGAAAAAAGCCCAGGGGCTCGATGAGGTGCAGGACGGCGCCAGTGGCGGCGCAGAGCCGGGCGATGTTGCCCGTGTTCTGGGGTATCTCGGGCTCGTAGAGCACGACGTGGAACATGGCGCCACCTTCGTATAAGTATGAACGAAGGGCTGAGGAAACTTTGAAGCGCGCTTTTTTAAGTATAACGTGAACTGGGTCGAAATACAACGGCGGAACTACATGATTAACCGTGAATCGCGGGAGGTGCGTGCGTGGATTACCGCGAGGCCCTGGACAGGCTGGCGAGCTTGAGCCGGTTCGGCATGAAGCTGACCCTGGACCGCATCGAGGGTATGCTGGATTTGCTCGGCCGCCCCGAGAAACGCCTGCGGGCCGTACATGTGGCCGGCACCAACGGCAAGGGCTCGACCGTGGCCTTTCTCGACACGATCCTGCGGGCCGCGGGGTACACCACGGGCCGCTGGACCTCGCCTCACCTCGTCTCCTATCGCGAGCGCCTCTGCCTAAACGGCGAGCCGGTCTCCCGGGATCTGATGGCTGAGGCTTTCAGCCGCGTCTGGCCCACAGTCGAGAGGCTCAAGGAAGGCCCCTCCGGCCATCCCACAGAGTTCGAGGCCGGTACGGCCATGGCCTTTCTCGTCCTGGCCGAAGCCTCGCCGAACATCTGCCTGATCGAGGCGGGCCTGGGTGGGCTCTACGACACGACGAACGTCCTCGCGCCCGAGGCCGCGGTCATCACCCACCTCGCCCTGGACCACGCCGACCGCCTCGGCCCGGATCTGGCCTCCATCGCGGCGCAAAAGGCCGGCATCATCAAGCCGGGCCGCCCCGTGGTCATCGCCGCCCCCCAGGAGGGGGAGGCGCTCGACGTCCTGCTCGCCCGGGCGCAAGCCATGGGATCGCCGGTGACCCTGGTCGGGAGGGACTTTCATTACGATCTGCTGGCGGCCGATGCCGGGGGAACCTATGTCGCCATGCGCGGCGCGGCCGATTACGGAAAGCTCCGTCTCAACCTGCTCGGCGCCCACCAGGCGGGCAACGCCGCCACGGCCGTAGCCGCGGCGGAGGTCCTGAACCGCCTCTCGTACAGCATCCCTCCGCAAGCGGTCGGGCTGGGGCTGGATCAAGCGGTATGGCCCGGCCGGCTGGAGGTGGTCCGCCGCGAACCCCTGGTGGTGCTGGACGGGGCCCACAACCCGGACGGGATGGCCTCGCTGGCCCGGGCGCTGCGGGAGGTCTTTCGCCAGGAGAGGGTGGATTTTCTCCTGGGTATTTTGGAGAGCAAGCCGGTCGAGGAGATGGTTTCCCTGATCGCCCCCCTGGCCCGCCGGGTCGTGGTGACGAGCGTGAGCGGCGGCACCGCTCCCGGCGCCCCGGTGGCGCGGGTGGCCGCGGCCTTTGACGGCTCGGGGGCCGTGGTCGAGTGCGAGCCCGACCCAGCGGCCGCCCTGGCATCGGCCCTGGCCGGTGTGCCCGGCGGCGGCCTGCTCTGCGTCTGCGGATCGCTCTACATGGTGGGGACGATCAGGGGGATTATCTCGCCAACTTGCGCATGATCGCCATGACTTCGCGATTGAGTGCGATCAGCCGCCTCAATCCCGCCTGCCTGGCCCGGCGCCATTTGAGCATGGCGGCCCGGTCCATGGCGGTATCGCCCTCCGGCCTCCCCAGGCCGTAGTACGCGGGATCAAAGGGCAGGTTGATGATGAAGCTCATCTGCTTTGCCGTGAGGGCACCCTCCATGCGGGAGAGCGCTTTTTCGATGAGGTCGGCCGTCTTTCTGAGCCGAGCGGCAAGCTCTTTCCTCTGGTCCTCGGTCATTTCCCCGAACCTCCGCCGGTTGGTGGCCAGATCCCCGCTCCGCCGCGCCTCCAGGGCGATGACGCCGGCGTCCACCAGATTCTCGAGCTCCGGAAGGATCTTGCGCGCCTGCACCCGGGTGAGCTTGAGCCGTGCGTCCTTACCGGCCTGCAACCCCTTGAGCCCCGCCATGAACCAGACGAGATCCGCCAGGGGGCCGCGGGTGTCCGTGACCGTAGGTTCGGCCGCGGCGGCAAAAAATGAGGCCAAGACGATCCCGCAAAGCAGGAGGCCGAGCGGCCGCGCCGATTTCACCACACTATACCTCCTTTAAAAGCGGTGTGAAAAAGGTACCGGAACGCAGATTATGGCGATTAACACTCAGATGACAAGGAGTTATAGAATCGCATGAAATCGGCATGTTGCCTAATCTGCATAATCGTTTTACGTGATTAGAAACTATTTAACAGGATTAACATGATTTTCAGGATTTGCACGGATTATTTGTCTATTAGATTATCTTTATTGATGACCTTAATCTTAAATCTTGTTAATCCCATTAATCATGTAAATCATGTGATGTCGTTCCCTGCTTTACATGTTTATCGGTCCAAGAACGGTTTTCACAGCGCTTTTAAATGCGATGTGAAAAACCGGGATCGGATCTAACCCCCGCATGGATGCATACCCCGTTTTACCGCAGCGACGCAAAGAACGCTTAGGGGAAATGAGGCGTTGCGTGATCAGGATCGTTCTCAGGGCCGAAAGCCCTTCCCAAGGTTGTGACGGCAGGCTCTCGACCCGACGCGGGCTTCCTCCTAGTCGTGCCTGAGCGCGGCGATCGGGTCCAGGCGGGACGCCTTGCGGGCGGGGTAGACGCCGAAAAAGAGCCCGATCGAGAGCGAGAGGCCGAAGGACATCAGCACGGCCTGGGTGCTGATCACGGCCGGGAAACCAAAGGAGGCCGACAGGACAGACGAGCCGGCCGCACCGAGGATCGTGCCGATAATACCGCCGACCAGGCTCAGGGTCGCCGCCTCGAGCAGGAACTGGAGCAGGATCTCGTCCTCGCGGGCGCCAATGGCTTTGCGCAGGCCGATCTCCCTGATCCGCTCGGTGACGGAGACCAGCATGATATTCATGATGCCGATCCCCCCGACCAAAAGCGAGAGGCCGGCGATGCCCGCCAAAAGCAGCGTCAGCGTCTGCGTGGCGTCCGCGGCCAGGTCCATGATCTCGGCCTGGTTGCGGATGGTGAAAGCCTCCTCGTCCTCCAACTCCCGGAGCAGGGCCGCGTTCACCTCGGCGGAGGCCCGTTCCATCAGCGCCTCGCTCCGCGCCTCGACGTAGATCATGCGCAGACGGTCGTGGCCGAGGAGCCTGCGCTGGGCCGCGGCCAGGGGGACGTACACCACGTCGTCGTTGCTCATGAACCCCGACTGGCCCTTGGCGGCGATGACGCCGATGACCGTGAACTTGACCCGGCCGATCTTGATGCGCTGGCCCACGGGATCCTGCCCGGCAAACAGCTCCGACACGATCTCGGAGCCCAGCACGGCCACGCGCCTGGCGCCGCGCACGTCCTCGGGGGTAAAGAAAACCCCCTGCGCCAGGGTGAGATTGCGGACAGCGGGATAATCCTCATTGGTACCGATGACGCTGGTGATGAGGCTCTGCGAGTTGTACGTGACCTCCCGCTGGCCTCCCGTCTCGGGCGCCACCCGCCTGACCGAGGGGAGGGCGCTCAGCACGGGGAGGACCCGGTCGGTCAGAGCCGTGCCGCTCCCCATGGCGCCGGCGGTGCGGCCCCTTCCCATGCGGCCCGGCATGACCATGAGCAGATTCGAGCCGAGGGCCTGGATCTGGCCTGTGACCTGCGCCTTGGCTCCCTCGCCGATAGAAACCATGGTGATGACGGCCGAGACGCCAATGATCACGCCCAGGGCCGTCAGGAACGAGCGGAGGGGATTGCCCCGCAGGGCGCTCAAGGCCAGCCAGAAATTGTCCCTGAGCTTCATGCCTCCCGCCCTCCCACGCCGACGGCCGCGTCCTCAATCAGGAGCCCGTCCCTGAATTTGAGCATGCGCTGGGAAAAGGCGGCTATATCAGGCTCGTGGGTCACGAGCACGATGGTGATGCCGCTTTGGTTCAATTCCTGAAACGTGGCCATGATCTCCCGGCTCGACTGCGTGTCGAGGTTGCCGGTGGGTTCATCGGCCAGAATGAGCTTGGGCCTGTTGGCCAGGGCGCGGGCGATGGCCACCCTCTGCTGCTGGCCGCCTGACAACTCCTGGGGTCTATGATGCTCGCGATCGGCCAGGTTCATGAGGCGCAAGGCCTCCCTGGCCCGCTTGTGCCGTTCGGCCTGGCCCATGCCCGCGTAAACGAGGGGAAGCTCCACGTTCTGCAGGGCGGTCAGGCGCGGCAGCAGGTTGAAAGACTGGAAGACGAATCCGATCCAGCGGTTCCTGACGCCGGCCAGTTCCCGCGAGCCCAGGCTCCCGACCGGCCTGCCGTCCAGGAGGTATTGGCCGCGCGTGGGCCGGTCCAAGCAGCCCAGGATGTTCATGAGCGTGGATTTGCCCGAGCCGGACGGGCCCATGATCGAGACGAACTCGCCTGGCTGGATGGCAAAGCTCACCCCGCGCAGGGCCTGGACCTCGATCTGGCCTATGATATAGGTCTTTGTCACATCCTGGAGATGTATCAGCTCAGGCACGGCTACCTCCTGCCTCCACGCGGGCCGCCAAAGAACATGCGCATGCCCCGTCGCGAATCGCCGTCGCCAGCCTGCGGCTGGGCGGCGAGCACGGCCACGAACTCGCCCTGGCGGAGCCCGGAAACGATCTCCGTCACCGTATCCGTGCGCAGGCCCGTGGTCACCAGCCGGTAGGCGATCCCGCCCCCGGGCTTGAACATGCGCGCCGCGACGCGGCCCGCGCGCGTCTCGAGCGCGGCGTTCGGCACGTAGAGCACGTTGCGGCGCTCCTGGACCTTGATGGCCACATCGGCGCTCATGCCCGGTTTGACAAGTTCCCCGGGATCGAGCAGGGCGATCTTGACCTTGAAGGTCACGATGCCGTTCAGCTCCTGTCCCAGGCCACCGATGGAGATGACGCGCCCCTCGTACTCCCGATCAGGCAGGGCGGTCATGGTGACGGCGGCGGGCATTCCCGGGGCCACCTGCGCGATATCGTTCTCGTCGACGTCAGCCTCGACGATGAGCGAACCCGGGCTCGCCATGGAGAGGATAGGTGAGATCTCCGGCGAGGCGAAACCGCCCTTGCGCCCATACACCTGGATGATCATGCCGTCAAAGGGGGCCTGGACCAAGGTAGCGGCGGCGTTACGCCTGGCGGTGGTCAGGTTGTCCCGGGCCTTCTTTTCCTCGGCCTGTGCCGCGACGACCTGGTCGTTGAGGCCGGACGTGCGCAGGTTCTCCTCGGCCACGGCCAGATCAGCCTGGGCCTGGGAGTAGGAGGCCTCGGCGGCGGCCAAATCCTCGGGCCTGGGAGGTGAAGTCAACAGATCCAGCTTGGCCTGGGCGGATTTCAAGCTCTCCAGGGAGCTCTGGTACTTGGCCTCGGCGGCCTCGAGCTGCTGCTTGGTCGCGGCCTGCTCCTCGTATAGGCGCTGCATGCGCTCGAGGTCGGCCTTGGCCGAGGCCAGTGTGGTCTCGGCCTGTGCCACGGCGGCCCGGGCCTGGATCAGTTCCTGTTCCGGGGGGCCGGTACGGAGCTGGTCCAGACGGGACTTGGCGGAAGCTACGGCGGCCCGGCAGCGGTCCACGGCCGCCTTGGCCTGGGTGGGCGAGACGGCGGCGTTCTCCGTGATCGCCCGCAGCCTGGCCCTGGCCACGGCCAGGGCATCCTCGGCTTGGCTCACCCGGATCTCCGCGTCGGCCGCGTCGAGTCGCGCCAGCACTTGGCCCTTGGCCACGTTATCGCCGGGCTCGACGAGGATCTCCGTGATGTTGCCCTGTCCCGGGGGCGAGAGATCGACGACCGCGGCCGGAGCGACCTTGCCCGTGGCCTCGATGACGACCGCCAACGTGCCACGGGCCACCCTCACCCGAGCGTAGGTGGATTCGCCGTTCCGCGCGGCGGTCTTGGCTCGTCCGGCAAAGAGACGAAAACCCAAAAAGAGCGCGAGCAGCGCGCCTATGGAGAGAACGATCCATCCCGTTCGCTTCATCGCTTGGAAACCTCCGTCGCACCGTGCCTTGCTTTCGGGGGATGCGCCCGAACCTTTTCTATTAACGACATCCGTGATGATTAGTTCTCATGCCAGGTAAAAAAAGATCGGATTCCCGGCAAAAGAATTTACTGGATTATACTTGGCCAATTGGCATGATAGCACCTCGCGCGAGACGGTGTCAAGCCGCGGGCCGGTGGGACGGGCGGCGGGCAGGAAGTATGGTCTGAATCCTGATCGTGAACTCACCCCCGGCTTTCGGCCACCCCCCTCTCTTTCAAAGAGAGGAGGTACGGGGGGTGAGTTCACAAACAGGTTTTTACTCTTGCGTGAAGTAAACTGTATGAGCTCAGTCAGTCCAGATCCAGCTCGATCTCGATCTCCACGGAGAGCTTGTCGTCCTCGATCTCGCCGGGCGGCAGTTGCAACTCGAGATCGGCGCCGCGCGGGGACCTGCCGGAATACCGCCTTTCGAGCCAGTCGAGGTAAGCCTCGGAGACGAGCGCCTGCCTGTTGGCCTTGATCACCTGCACGGCCAGGGTCCTGGCGTGGAGCGAGTGGTGGATGGCCTCCAGGTAAAAACCCCTGGCATAGAGCCTGCGGGAGTATCTCTGGTGGGCGATCGCCCTGCCCAGGTTGGCGTAACGATGCCCTTGGCGCGCGGCCTTCTGCGCGGCTTTGAGCGCGACCGCGGTGCGCCGGATGACGTGACGGGCGTCGCGCTTGAGCTGCTGCTTGAGCGGTTGCTTGAACGGCGGAGCGGCCTGGATGAGGGCGGCGGAAAAGATCAGGAGCACTGCGGCCATTGCCAGGGTGCGGTTTCTATGCATGGGTGAGTCCCCTCCTTGGATTTCCGGCTGCGTCCATGGCTCGCAGCCTTTCATCCCGGAGAGACGACGGGGCGGGGAAAAATGTTCGGGCCGGGGCGATATATTACACGATCCCCTGCGCCATCATGGCCCGGGCGACCTTGAGAAAGCCCGCGATGTTGGCGCCGGCCGCCAGGTTGCCCGGCTTGCCGTATTCCGCCGCGGCTTCGCTGGCGTTCTTGTAGATATTGACCATGATCTCCTTGAGTTTCGCGTCGACCTCGGCAAAGCTCCAGGAGCATCTCATACTGTTCTGGCTCATTTCCAGGGCGGAGGTGGCCACGCCGCCCGCATTGGCCGCCTTTGCCGGACCGTAGAGCACCCCGTGCTCGAGGAAGACCTCGATCGCCCCGGGCGTGGAGGGCATATTGGCGCCCTCGCCCACGGCGTAACAGCCGTTCTTGACGAGCAGCCGCGCGGACGCCTCGTCGATCTCGTTCTGCGTGGCGCAGGGCAGCGCGATGTCGCATTTGATGCCCCAGATGCCGCCGCAGCCCTCGTGGTACTTGGCGGACGGGTGGGCCTTGGCGTATTCGCTGATCCGCTTGCGCTCGACTTCCTTGATCCGCTTGACCGTGTCGAGCTTGATGCCGTCGGCATCGTGGATGTAGCCGCCCGAGTCGGAGAGGGCCACGACCCTGCCGCCTAGCTGGTGGACCTTTTCCACGGCGTAGATGGCGACATTGCCCGAGCCGGAGATGACGACCGTGGCGCCCTTGATCGACTTGCCCGCGGCGCGGATCATCTCGTCCATAAAATAGATGAGGCCGTAGCCCGTGGCCTCGGTGCGGACCAGGCTGCCGCCGTAGGGGAGGCCCTTGCCGGTCAGGACGCCCTCGTAGAGGCCGGTGAGCTTTTTATACTGGCCGTAGAGAAAACCGATCTCGCGGCCGCCCACGCCGATGTCGCCCGCGGGCACGTCCACGTCCGCGCCCACGTAGCGGTAGAGCTCGCTCATGAAACTCTGGCAGAAGCGCATGACCTCGCCGTCCGACTTGCCCTTGGGGTCAAAATCGCTGCCGCCCTTGGCGCCGCCGATGGGCAGGCCGGTGAGGGAGTTCTTGAAGATCTGCTCAAAGCCCAGGAACTTGATGATGCCGAGATAGACCGAGGGGTGGAAACGGAGCCCGCCCTTGTATGGCCCGATGGCGCTGTTGAACTGCACCCTGAACCCCCGGTTGACCCGGACGCGGCCCTGGTCGTCGACCCAGGGGACCCTGAACATGATCTGCCGCTCGGGCTCGACCAGGCGCTCGACGAGCCCGGCCTCGACGAACTCGGGATGCCGCTCCAGTACCGGCTCCAGGGATTCCAGCACCTCGCCCACGGCCTGGTGGAACTCGGGCTCGCCGGGATTGCGCCGGACCACCTCGGCCATGACGCCCTCCGTATACTCCTGTACGCCCGGCATACGCTGCACGGTTACGGACACGCTCCGTCCCCTCCTTAATAATTCCGCTAAATGGAATCCAATTTCACTTTGGTTAGACTGATTGTATGAGAATGAGGGGGGAGTGTCAAGTCATGCGGGGCATGAATACGGGATACATGAGGGGGATGTACCAAAGCCGCCAGGCTCTCGGCCTGCCGTCGGCTGTTCATCGGGAAAAAAGGGGGCCTTGCGGCCCCCTTGCGTCGCGGTTGATCAGTCGATGTAGAGCGGCCAACCCGTCACTGTCAGATCTGCTTTTTCAGGCGTAAGGTTAAGGTCTACGTCATACCATCCCGTGATGTTGAGCACCTGACGCTCGCCCGGCGGGACTTCCGAGGTAAAGCTGGCGTAGTTGTAATTGTTGTAGTTAGCTATGAAGGGAACCATCAAGGTAAAGTCGTAGTTGACTGTCCCCGTCATAATGAATTCTATTCCATGTGCCTCCATGAACTCGGGATCAATAAGAGGGACCATCGTGAGACCTTCGAAGCGGAACCGGAAACCGAACACTATGGACATGCCACTCTCGCCTTCAGTCACGGTAACCCTGAAGGACATCGATCCCTCCGTAGGTATGGCGCAGGTATCGTCGGCAAAGATGAAATACCCCGACCAGGCGACGACAACTTCATCCTCGCCGTCACCGACTGTACAGGTGACATCGTATTCTGCCCGGTACTCGTCGGCAAAGTACCTGACCCTGATAACCCAGTAGCCCTCCGTGTCCGTTAAGGTCTGGGTATACCAGCCTCCCGAATCAGGTCCGTCCCAGACGCCGAGGCTCTGCGGCGCGTGGGGGGCCGTTTTGAGCATCTCAAGGGCCTTGTTTATTTGCGACTGTGATATAGACCTACCTTGGGCTTGATTTGTGAATATTGGCGGTTTGGGAGGAGTGGCTCCACCATAACTCATGGCCGCGCTGTAAGTATCCGTATTCCCCTGAGCGTTGGTAAAGCGGTCATATAAGTCTTCACATTTCTCGGGCGAAATATCGTCACCAACCCGCGAGGGGCCGCAACCCGCCAAGGCCAAGGTTGCGATGGCGATCGCGGCCGCCATGGCTAGCAACTTTTTCATTTTTTAGTCCCTCCTGACAAGTTTATTCCCTATGTATAACATCGTTATATCCTTGGAGAACTTGACACGTACGGCGCTACTTTGTATGGGAGGGATTCGTCCCGCGAGGCTCGCCCGCCTTCGCATACCCCCCGGCGGGCTTGGGCAGATTAGCCCGTAGGGAGGTGGGCCGCATGGCCACGGAACTGGATTATTTGAGCAAGATCGATCTTTTGCGCGAGAGGATGGATATCTCTTACGAATCGGCAAAGATGGCCCTGGACAGCCAGCACGGCAACGTGATCGAGGCTCTGATCCAGCTCGAGCGCGAGCACAGGTCCAGGCGTGAGCAGTTTTTTGGGCGCGGCAACGAGGTGGTGGAAAAGGTCAAGGAACTCCTGCACAAGGCCAACGTGACGCGGATCCGGGTCAAGCAGGACGAGCGTGTGCTGCTCGAGATCCCCGTCACGGCCGGCGTGGTCGGGGCGATGGTCGCGCCGCAGCTGGCGGTCTTGGGCGCGGTCACGGCGCTCTTGACCAAGTGCACGGTCGAGGTGGAGCGCGCGCCCGGCGAAGGTGTGCATTGACAAGCGCCGCGCGGGTTTGGTATACTTTGGAGGCCAACGAAAAAAAGGCGCGATGAGAAAGAGGAGTAGCGTCATGCGGCGGCGCATAGCGAACCGGGCGGGTGGGAGCCGGTGGCGGCCGCGGGCGCGAAGGGCGCTTTGGAGCGCATTGACGAGGGGGCCGGGCTCGTCCCGGCCAAGCAGGGTGGAACCGCGGGCATGCTCCCGTCCCTGGCAGGGGACGGGAGTTACGTTTTTTCAACCCTCATTATATGTTACGAGGTATTCCCTGTTTGAATGGTGGTTGATCTTGCGAACCATTTGTTATACGGTTTAATAAGACTAACATAAATTTCAGAATTTACACGGATTCTTTGTCTATCAAATTATATTTGGGATCTTTGACCATAAATTCTGTAATTCTGTTAGTCATATAAATCATGTGATATCCAATCCCAGGGCCTTCAGGCTCCTTCCGGATTTTGTGTAGCGGTCTTCGACAGGCTCAGACTCCGAGCTTGTCGAGCAGGCCGTAAGCCTGCCGTCGGATAAAGGGGATTGATGCCGATGATTCATGCCTGGCGCCGCGCACGCGGTTATTTCTGGCTCGGGGCGGCTGTCTTTTTCGCCGGGATCGTTCTCGGCGCTCTCCTACCCGCGCTTTCGCCGGGTTTGACCCGGGGTATGCTGGATCTCATGGCGCAAAAGTTCGGCCCCATTCTAAAGCAGATAGGGGAGCTGGGCCCGGCCGGGGGCGTGCTCGTCATCTTTGCCAACAACCTGCGCGCGGCCCTCGTCACCATGGCGGCGGGTTTCACGCTCATTCTGCCCGCGGTGGCGCTCTTTTTGAACGGCCTTTTGGTGGGACTCACCGCCGTGCGGGGCCGCGCGGCTCTGGGCGGTTTCCTCCTGACCGTCCTGCCGCACGGCGTCCTCGAGCTGCCCGCCCTCTTTCTGGCCTCCGCCCTGGGCTGGCGCATGGGCGCGGTCTTTTGGCGCGAGGTGCTGGGCCGGTTCAGGTCGGGGGAACTCCGCGAGCTGCTCGGCGACCTAAAGAGGCTCGGCCCGGTGCTACTTGCGCTCCTGGCCGCCGCCTCGCTCATCGAGATCCTCGTCTCCGCGTGGCTGGCGCCCGCGGGGAGGTTCTATTAGAAAATCCTTCACAACGCTTCTGGAGTCGATATAAAGTCCTGGATCACCTTACCCCCGAGTCCCGGGGAAAGGGGAGCCATCGGGCCTAAAACCCAGTCCCCTTCACGTTCGATTACCAAGGAGGAATCGCCGATGCCTGAAGCCGCGACCAGCATGGAAAAGATCGTTTCTCTGGCCAAGCGCAGGGGGTTCATCTTTCCCTCGAGCGAGATCTACGGCGGGCTCAACAGTTGCTGGGACTATGGCCCGCTGGGCGTGGAGCTCAAGAACAACGTCAAGCGGGAATGGTGGCGCGCCGTGGTGCAGATGCGCGACGACATGGCGGGCCTGGACGCCAGCATCCTAATGCACCCCAAGGTCTGGGAGGCCAGCGGCCATCTCCAGAACTTCACCGACCCCCTGGTGGACTGCAAGGCGTGCAAGCAGCGCTTCCGCGCCGACCACCTCGAGGGGGACCGCTGCCCGGCCTGCGGCGGCGAGCTGACCGAGGCCAGGCAGTTCAACCTCATGTTCAAGACCTTCCTCGGCCCCGTGGAGGACGCGGCGGCCACGGTCTACCTCAGGCCCGAGACGGCCCAGGGCATCTTCGTCAATTTCCTGAACGTCCTCACCACCACGCGCATGAAGATCCCGTTCGGCATCGCCCAGATCGGCAAGTCGTTCAGGAACGAGATCACCCCGGGCAACTTCACCTTTCGCACGCGGGAGTTCGAGCAGATGGAGGTGGAGTACTTCGTCAAGCCCGGCACGGACGAGGAGTGGCATCGCCACTGGCTTGACGCGAGATTCCGCTGGTACCTGGATCTGGGCCTCAGCCCCGAGCGCCTGCGCCTGCGGCCGCACGAAGGCGTCGAGCTGGCTCATTACGCCCGGGCCTGCTCGGACGTGGAGTACTATTTCCCCATGGGCTGGTCCGAGCTGGAGGGCATCGCCAACCGCACCGACTTTGACCTGCGCCGCCACGGCGAAGCCAGCGGCACGAGGCTGGAATACTTTGACGAGGCGGCGGGGGAGCATTACGTGCCGTATGTCATCGAGCCCTCGGCCGGCGCCGACCGGGCCGCGCTGGCTTTCCTGCTCGACGCCTACCGCGAGGAACCCGACAAGGATGAGATAAGGACCGTGCTCAGGCTCCACCCGCGTCTGGCCCCGGTCAAGGTGGCCATCCTGCCGCTTTCCAAGAAAGAGGAACTGAGCTCGTACGCGAAAGAGATCTGGCGGGAACTCAGGCAGGACTGGGCTACGGACTACGACGAGAGCAAGAGCATCGGCCGGCGTTACCGCCGCCAGGACGAGATCGGCACCCCGTTCTGCGTCACCGTGGATTTCCAGTCGCTCGAGGACCGCGCCGTGACCATCCGTGACCGGGACACCATGGAGCAGATCCGGGTGCCCGCGGCCGGGCTGCGGGCCGTGCTCAGGGAAAAGCTGGGATTTTAACTCAACCCCGGCCCCTCTCTTTCGCGAAAGCTTAAACCACCACCCCGAATTGCGCCTCCGCGGAAGAGAGGGGGGTTCGGCTGATGGCCTAGCCGCCTCACCTTTAACCCTTCCTGGGTCTGAGGTGGCGCCGAAGCGCCGGAGGTGAGTTACGGTTCCAACCCCGGCATCCGCCCGCAGGCCTGATCGAGCCGCACCCGCGCGAGGAGCAATTCGTATTGGGCCTGCACCAAACCCAGTTCAGCCTCGGCCAGCGCCTGCGTGGCCTCGCCAAGCTCGGTGTAGAGGGCGATTCCCTCGCGGTAGCGCGCCATGGCGACCTTTCTGGCCTGCTCGGCCAGGTCCTTTTCCCGCCCGGCCTGGCTAAGCCTTAGGAATGCCAGCTCGAGATCGGTGAGCCGCTGGCGCAGCTCCAGCCTGATATTCCCCTCGATCTGGTAGCGGCTGATCTTGGCGCTTTCCAGCGCGGCCCTGGCCTCGTTCAGCCTGGCGCGCCTCAGGCCGCCGTCAAAGGGCGTGAGGTCAAAGGTCAGCTCGAAGCTGAGGCCGTCCGGTTTTGTCACGGGCGGCACCAGCGATGTGCCATAGGTCCACTCGCCGCCCGCCGACCAAAAGAGATCGCCGGTGGTCAGGTCCAGGCCCACGGTGACGGCATAACCGCCCTGGCGCTCGACCGCGCTGAGCTTGAGGTCGGGCAGGAACGAGTTCCCCGCAAGGATTACGGCATTTTCCGCCTTGCGCACGCCCGTGCGGGCGATGATGGCATCGGCCCTCGCTTTCAAGGCCTCGGCGTAGAGGTCCTCCTCCGCGCCGGGAGAGCCGTCCCCGGCGGCCGGCCCCGGCGCCAGCTTTACATTCGCCCCGATGGGCCTGCCAATCTGCAGGAGCATGGCATCCAGGGCATTGCGGCAGTCGGCCTCGGCCTGTCTCAGGTTGAGCGCGGCGCGGGCGCGGTTGTTCCCGGCGCGCGCCACGTCGAGCTTGAGAGCCAGGCCGGCCTTGAGGTTGGCCTCGGCGACGCGCTCGTCCTCGGCGGCCAGGTCCAGCGCCTGGCGGCAGAGATCCACCTGTGTTTTGGCCTTGACGGCCGCCAGGTACTTTTGCGCGGCGCCCGCCACGGCCGCCACCCTGGCCTGCGCCAGCCTGGCCTCGGCGTCCGCCTGCTCCCACAGGGCAACAGAGACCGCGCTCGCCGCCTTGCCCCCGATGAGCCTGGGCAGCAGGCCGGGCCTGCTCTGCGAGATGGTAAAGACGATGCTGCCGCCCTCCACGGACGTCCCCCCGCCGGCGGGGGACCGGCCGTAACCGGCCGTGACGGAACAGCCGGGCGCGATCCGGGCCAGCTCCGCGGCCACCGCGGCCCGGGCCGTCTCGACACCAGCCTGGGCCGTGAGCACGCCGGGATCGCCCGCCAGCGCCAGGCCCGCGACGGTGGGGAGATCAAGCTCGATCGTCTCGGCCGGGCCGGTGGCGAGTGCCAGGCCGGCGCAGAGGATGAGGAGGGCAGGGAGCAGCCAGGGCCAGGGCCAGGCCCAGGGCCGCAGTCTCCCAAGGCCTGAAATGCGTGGCATCGCGCGCCGGGCCTCGCGGCGGCAAAGGTGCGGTTCTCTTTTGCCATGAGGTTCCATCGAGCGTTCCTCCCCGAGCACATCGTGCCGTTTGTTACCACAGCCGTTCTGCTGCTACAGCGAAAATTCTTGGCGGATGAGGTGAATATTGGTCCGATGGCGGACTAAAGCCCGCCGCTGATCTCACAGAAGTGCCCCTAGAGTTTGTGCGACTAACCCGATTCGTGGCTTTCGGAGCACAAACTCTGGTATCAAGTGCCACACGGTCACACCGTATCTAGTGGTCCGTGGCATT
>JBLNBS010000065.1:0-4639 GCA_050260175.1 Patescibacteria group bacterium
AGTCGGGCTTGTGGCACCAAGCGATGCCGACCTTCTGCTTCCGGCAAGTTAAGGTTTGACGTGCACCTATTTTCATCCTTTGTTGTCCCGGCAGAATGCCGGGGTGATTACTTCTAGAAACAATATACCTACGCACCTTCCAGTTTGCCCAAGAAATTCTGGTAGAGCACGATCATCTCGTCCAGGTTCGCCGTCCTGTTCTCCGGTTTGGGGTGCGTGCCAAAGAGTTGCTCGATCGCGTAGACCTTGCGGGCGCGCATATCGATGAGCCGTCCGAACAAGACGCGGTAGGAATACCAGTCATACCCGGCGTGCTTCAGATGGCTTACGGCGGTCTCATCAGCCTCGTTTTCCTGTTCACGTGAAAAACCTTTCATGATCATATCCACCACCACCGAAACCATGATGGCATCCTCGGAGGAATCACTGTTTGCCGCGAATATTGCGGCAAAAACGGCGACAACCAGCGCTGTCTTGTAGTTTACCACGACGTGTTTGCGCTCGATATGCGCCATCTCATGCGCGAGGACAAAGGCCAGCTCGTCATCGGACTCGATGATCTCGAGCAGGCCCCGGGTGACGTAAATGTTGCCGTTCGGAGCACTGAAGGCGTTGATGCTTGGGTCGTCCAGGTAACGGAAACGATATGTGACATGATACCTGGCGGTATCGGCGATCAGTGGGGCCGCCACCTTTTCCAGACGCGCAGTTACGGCGGGATCGTTCCCCAAGCGGTAATAGTACTCGATCTCGCCGCAGGCGATCCGGCCCAGCCGATCCTCGATGCTCCGGTCGAATACCGAACCGCTGACGTACCCGGGGTAACAGATCCGGCACGGAAGAAAACCATCGGCCTCGGCGTCTTTACGGGTATCGTAGTTCTGGCTATTGCCCGCCGCGGGCAGGTGATGGCAGTTGACGAGATGGTATTGTTTACTCGTCAGATTGGCGATCACGGGGGAATTGTCGTTACGGATGTCATTTATGTTGACGTCCACGGGTTGCTCGTGGTATTTGAGGCAAAGATCCCTGGCGGTGCTCTCCAGTACCTTGCCGGCTGAGTCATCGCGGCATTCGACGACAAGCTCGCGCCGGCCGCCGCCAAGGCAATCGAGCACGCTCAGGCAGGCTTGGAGCTGATAAACCTTGCTCTGCCCCTGCCTCTTGATCTCGCTGTAGCCCATGATCTCCAAGAAGGCAACCTGGCTCACGCCAAGTTTTTGCCCGATCCTGGCAAAGTCCTGATCCGTACAGAAAGTGATGACCTCGGCAAAATCTCCTAAACCGCAGGCCGCAACCTTTTTCAAGGACGTCTCCAAGGACCAGAAGCTGTCCGGGTTTTGCTTGTTGAAGTTGTTGACGACAAGATCGGAGAGGCGTTTTTCCAGGTTGATGGTGCCGGCTTTGGTGGCGCCGCTGTAGTTGACGACGCCAAGAAGGGCGACCCGTCCGGTTGCAGCCGCCAACCGCGCGGAACCAAGCACGATAACGACCATGATGATTAACAAGAAATACCGGTGTCTTTGCCTTATCAACGCTATCCGCACCCTTTCGTGTAATAATGTAAGTCGGTATTAATTTTTTATCTGTGTAATCTGTGAAATCTGTGGTTCAATCGGATTGGCTTCTCTAGTACGAGTCGTAGAGCGACCGCGCCTTCAGGGCGGCGGCCATGTCCTCCACCTTCCAGCCCGCGGGCAGGGGGCAGGTGACCACGGCGCTCCGCCCGGCGGGCAGGTCAAAGTAGTTGTCGCTGAAGATGACGTCGGCCCCCGCGAGCGAGAGCTCCACGAAACGCGCCAGGGAGCGGGCCGAGACCTCGATCGCCGCTCCGCCGTCCGCCGCCTCGCGGACGTTTACCGTCAAGCGGGGATCGGCAAGTTCCAGGTGCTTGTCGGGGACGAAAGCCGTTACGGCGCGGGTTTCCACCTTCCCATCCCGCACCAGCTCGCAGACGAAGACCACGCGGCGGCGGTTTTCATCCGTCACCTGGTCCGCGAAGTCGAGCGCGCACACCGTCGTGTCGGCATAGGGCGCCGCCTCGACCGCGCCCTCGCCCCGCACCATCACCTCGCCGTCCAGAGTTTCCAGGCGCCAGGCGGCCAGACAATGGACGGGTTTATCGAGATCGCTCGTGAGGTGCACACGCATGGCGGTCCCCTCGCCCTCGACCGAGAGCAAAAGCGGCGCGTAAAAGCGCCTGGCCGCGTAGTGCAGGGCCTTCCAGCGGCCGCAATAGTCGATGCTGGACCAGGAGACCACCGGCCAGCAGTCGTCGAGCTGCCAGTAGAGCGTGCCGCCGACGCGATCGCGGTGGCGGCGCCAGTGCTCCACGCCGTAGCGGATGCCCTCGGCCTGCAGCACCTGGCTCAAATAGACGAGCGCGGGGAAGTCCTTGGGCAGGCGGTAGAGCTCCGTCATCTGGGCGATGATGAGGCCGTTCCCCGCGCCGCTGCGCTGGTGGTGCTCCATGACGTACGAGGTCATGTTCCAGTCCTTGGGCTCCGCGAACGCCGCGACGGTCGGGAGCGCCGGCAGGGCCTGGAAGCCGAACTCGCTCATGAAGCGGGGGAACTGCCGGCGGTAGGCCGTGAAGGGCTGCCGCCCGTGCCAGACGTCCCAGTAGTGGCAGTCGCCCCGCGCCTGGCTGTTTGGCGCGGCGAACGGGATGCCGGACGAGGCTGAGCTCGGCCAGTACGGGCGGTCCGGGTCCTCGGCGGCGCAGACCGCGGGCAGCAGGTGGTGAAAGAGCCGGTCGTAGCCCGCCTTGAGGGCCTGGTTCCCGGCGTCGTCCGGATCGTTCCAGCCCCAGTCGACCCAGCCCTGCTCCATCTCGTTGTTGCCGCACCAGAGAGCCAGCGAGGCGCGGTGGCGCAGGCGGCGGACATTCTGCACGGCCTCGGCGCGCACCTCGGCCAGGAAGGCGTCGTCCCCGGGATAGACGCCGCAGGCAAAGGCGAAATCCTGCCAGACCAGGATACCGTACCTGTCACAGAGGTCGTAAAACCGCTCGTCCTCGTAGAACCCCCCGCCCCAGACGCGGAGCATGTTCATGTGGGCCGCCGCGGCGCTCCGGACGAGGTGCTCGAGATGCTCGCTGGTAATCCGCGTCGGGAAGGAGTCGGCGGGGATCCAGTCCGCGCCCTTGGCAAAGACGGGGACATTATTCACCTCGAAACGGAACGACTCGCCCCACTGGTCCGGCTCGCGGACGAGCGCCACCGTGCGCAGGCCGATCCGGTACGTCCGCCGGTCGAGGAGCCGCTCCCCGTCAAAAAGCGAGATCTCCACGCCGTAGAGCGGCTGCGCGCCGTAGCCGTTGGGCCACCAGAGCTCCGGTTCGGTAATGCGCGCCGCGAACTGCGCCGCGGCCGCGCCCTCCTTGACCTCAGCTTCGGCCAGCCACCGCCGCCCCCCGGGCGAGACGATCAACATCGCGGCGCGCAGGTCCCCGCCACCGCGGCGCTCGAGCGCCACGCGGGCCGTGACGATCGCCTCACCGCCCTCGTGGCGTTGGCGCAGGTGGATCTCGCCCAGGCGCGCCGTGGACCAGGCTTCAAGGCGGATATCCTTCCAGATGCCGATGGGCGGGAGTTTCGGCCCCCAGTCCCAGCCCCACTGGCAGGGGGCCTTGCGCAGATGCGGGCCGCCGGGGATGTCCCCGCCGCCGCGGAGGGGTTTCATCTCCTGCCGCCGTCTGATGTGCGCCACGGGCGAGGCGAAACGGACCAGTAGCTCGTTCGTCCCCGGCCGCAGGCGGGGATTGACGTCCCAGGCATAGGCGCGGAACATGTTCGCCGTTCGCCCGAGCGTCTCGCCGTTCAGGCTCACTTCGGCCAGGGTGTCCAGGCCGTCGCAGGAGAGGGTGATGTTGTCCTCCGCGAGCAGCCCGGGCTCGACGTCAAACTCCAGCCCGTACTCCCAGTCCGCCTCGGCTACCCACTGGACGGCCTTTTCGTTGTCGGCGACGAATGGGTCGGGTATGCGTCCCGCGGCCAGGAGCGCCGTATGGACGTCGCCCGGTACCTGGGCGGGCAGCCACTCCTCCGTGCCGGCCCGGCGCAGCCGCCAGGCGCCGTTCAGACTCTGGATCTGCATGACGGATCGACCTCCTCGGGGGATGGGGTGCTATTCGATAGTCACGATGAATTTCGTTGGGCGGCGTGATATACCTGCTTTGGTCATATACACCCTTTGTCCCAATGACTCTGGCTATACCTCAATCCGGCCCTCTTCCGGCACGGGGAGATAATTGTGTGCCATAACGATATGGGCCGTGGAGGAATCGGATGGCAATTGGCGAAAGAATGAATATCAAGCGGATTACGGGCGGGGTATACCGGCGTGGGTGCTTTGCTGTTGAATGCGCGGCAAAGGGTTGCGGCGGGAAGCGGCAAGCAAGTGTTGTGTATAGGGTGCATAGACGACACGTGTCGTCCATGACGTAGTTAGTCGCCATGTGGCACGGGCGGCCATCGTGGCCGCTAGAAAGGATAGCTATAATGCCGAGAATTGTGGGTGCCATACCAATCATCTGTGGGATATGTATGTTGGTTTTTCGACGCAAACTCGCAGAGCTGAATAGAAACATATATCGTAGTTTTTATGGTCTTGATTCATCAGAAACATTTCATCTCAG
>JBLNBS010000066.1:0-35713 GCA_050260175.1 Patescibacteria group bacterium
CCGGCGTCGAAAGCCACCGCGAGGTGGGAGGGTTTTTCCTCCTCGAGGAGGCGGAGGAGCATGGTGAAAAAGCCGTAGACCGCGTTGGTATGCCTGCCGTCGGCCGTCGTGAACATGGGCAGGGCGAAAAAGGCCCTGTTGGCCAGGGAGTAGCCGTCGATCAGCACGAGCTTGTCCCGCGGCATGGTGTCATCCATCTCCTTAAGGGATCATGGATTATCGGGCATTCGTGGCTGTATAATCGGCCTGGCTCTGTTCTGGACACCGGTTGATCCGGATCATCTTTTTTGTCGACGGTAGGCTGAGAGCCTACCGCTACACTAAATCTGGCAAGGGCATCAATGCCCTAGGATCCGGAACCCGAACCTCCCTGTAGCCCAGGATGGCTTGCCTGCCTTTGTGTAGCGGCGTCCTCTCAGGGCGCCGCCGGCCTCAGCGATGAGCCGATAGATCCCAACCCAGCAGGGCCACGCCGACCGCGTTGTCCACGGCCAGCCGGGGCTCGGCAAAGATGCATCGAATCGCGGGCAGCGCGGCGGCCAACTCCGTCCGGAGCCGCCGGTTGGCGGCGACCCCGCCGCCGATCACCGCCGTGTCGAGACCTGTGGCGTCAAGCGCCGTTTCGAGCAATTGCCGGACCGACCGCGCCAGGCAGGCGAGGGCGGCGGCGGCAAGATCGGCATGGGGCGCGCCGCCGCGTAGCGCGCGCTCGGCCGCGCTGAGCGGGCCGGAAAAGCTCACGCGCAGCCCGTCCACGGCCACGGGTAGCCGCAGAGCCCCCTCGCGCCCCGCTTGCGCCAGTTCCTCAAGGGCGGGACCGGCCGGGAAGGGAAGGCCCATGGCCACGCCGAGCCTGTCGATGAACTGGCCGGCGTGGAGATCGCCCGTGCCCCCGAGCGGTTCCAGGCTGTAACCGGCTCTGCGCGCGCGGGCGCGCAGGATTTCCGTGGTGCCTCCGGAGAGATGCAAGGCTAGGAACTCCGGCGGGGGATCCGCCACGCCGTGCAAGGCCGCGCGGAGATGGCCCTCCTGGTGGGTGACGGCGTGGAGCGCGACGCCGGCCCCGGCGGCCAGGGCACGCGCCGCCGCCAGGCCGGCCAAGAATACGGGGAGGTACGAACCCTCCGCCGGCCGCGGCCGTTCGCTCACGGCCACGCCCAGGACCGCGTCGCGGGGCCGCTCATTGCGCCATCCCGCCAGGAGCGGCCCGAGGTTTTGGAGGTGCTGAAAGAGGGCCTCGCTCTGGCGCAGGCCCCTCAACCCCGGCGCCACGGCAAGCGGCACGCGCCCGTCAAAGACGATAGAGCCGGCTTCGTCGACGGCGCAGAATGATGTGGTATAGCAGCTCGTGTCGAGCCCAAGGTGGACGTTCATGGAGGGGGAGGCGATGCCTGGTCCGCGACCGTCTTGTCGGGGACCACCTGGCGGACGATGTTGCCGAGGATCCCATTGACAAAGCGCCCCGATTCCTCGTCGCCGTACCGCTTGGCCAGTTCCACGGCCTCGCTGGCCGTGACGCCGGCCGGGACGTCCGGCATGTAGAGGAGTTCGTGCACGGCCAGGCGCAGGATGTTCCGGTCGGTATTGGCCATGCGCTCGAGGCGCCAATCCACGGCGTACTTGGTGATGAGAGAGTCGATCTCCTTCAGGTGCGCGATCGTGCCCCGCACCGCCTGGTTCAGGAATTCGCGGGATTTTTCGGGCAGGCTGATCTCCGCCAGGGTGCGCGGCAGCACGTCCTGCCAGGGATTGCGGCCCACGTCAGCCTGGAACAGGATCTTGAAGGCGACTTCGCGCGCGCGCTTTCTACTCACGGGCAACCCCGCCTTGCCGCTCCCCGGCCGGTCCCGCGACGCGGGCATAAACCTGTCGCGCCCGGGATTCCCGCCGGGGGATGGGGAATCGTCTCCTTGCCGTCACGCGGATGCCTTGCACGTCGCGCCTCATTCCGAGGGCGGCAGGATTTTTGCCACGATCTCGCGCCAGGTGTCCTTGCGGTCCAGGCGGAGGCCGATGAAGTAACCCAGGGCCACGCAGAACAGGAAGATGGCCGCGCGCCACCATCCCAGGAAAGCCCAGATGATGCCCGTGACAAAGCCGAGGAAGGCCCCCACCAGGCGGCCCTTACGGGCGGCGAGGTAAGCCAGGACGTGTTTTACGCTTTCCGTGTCCACACCCGGCCCCTCCTCACTCAACCCTGGCCCGGCTCTCCGCCGCCACCCTGTTCACGAGGACGGCCACGGTATTGACGGAGACGCCCACCGTGCTCCTGATATACTCGGCCACGCGGGTCCTGATCTCCTGGGTGATCTGGGGGATGCTCTGGTCGGGCCCCACGGTCGTTTCCACGAAGATATCCAACCCTGCGGTGGTGGCCCTGACGTTGATGAACGCGTCCTGCACCCCCTTGACCTTGCGCGTGGCGCGCCCCGCCAGCGTCTCCACGGCCCGTTCGGCGATGCGCACCTCGCCCAGGGGGGTGTCGCAGAGGATGGTTTTTTCCCTGCGGCGCCGGCGCAGGGCCAGCCAAAAGAGATAGATGGCCAGGGCCATGAGGACCACGACCGCCAGGGCGGTGCGCCATTTGACCGATCTCAGGTAGGCCAGGAAAACATCCAGCTCGTGCGTGCCGCCCGAGGGCAGGAGCATTGCGACCGCGGCCGCCACCAGGACGAGGCCGATCGCCATGACCACCAAACGATCCACCGTGCGCACGGAAGACATCCCTCCAACTAAATCGCTCTTACCGGACCCGGCTCTCCTCGGCCGGCTCGTCCTGCCTGATCTCGACGCCCTGGATGTGCACGTTGACCTCGACGACCTCGAGCCCGGTCATGCTCTCGATGGCCCGCTTGACGTTCTCCTGGATCTTGTAGGCCACTTCCGGCACCTTGGCGCCGTATTCCAGGATGACGAAGAGGTCCACGGCCGCCTGGCGCTCGCCGACCTCCACCTTGACCCCCTTGGCCATGTTCTTTTTCTTCAGGAGTTCCGCCAGGCCGTCCACCACGCCGCCGCTCATGCCTGCCACGCCCTTGACCTCGGTGGCCGCCAGGCCGGCGATGATTCCCACCACTTCGTTGGCGATCCTGATATTACCGCCCGATAGGCTCGGTTCGTAAGCCTCCACCGCGCGTCCCTCCCAAAAACTGCGTCTTGCCTGGATCTTAGTCGGGCGGCGGCCGCGTTATGCCCCGGAGAGGGCCTTGGCCTCCATGTATTCCTGGACGAACGTCACGTCCACCTCGCCCCGGATGAAGGCGGGATTCGCGAGCACGTCGAGGTGGAAGGGGATGGTGGTCGGAATGCCGTCGATGACCATCTCGTCCAGCGCCCTGCGCATGCGGGCGATCGCCTCGCCGCGGTCGCGGCCCCAGGCGATCAGCTTGGCCACCAGGGAGTCGTAGTAGGAAGGCACAGTATAGCCGGCATAAAGGCAGCTGTCCAGACGGATGCCCGGCCCGCCGGGGACGTGGTAGAACTCGATCCTGCCGGGATGGGGCATGAAGTTTCTCGCGGGGTCCTCGGCGTTGATGCGGCATTCAATGGCGTGGCCGCGGATACTGACGTCCTCCTGCCCGAGATCCAGCGGCTCGCCCGCGGCGATGCGGATCTGCTCCTTGACGAGGTCGATCCCGGTCACGAGTTCCGTGACGGGATGCTCCACCTGGATGCGGGTGTTCATCTCCATGAAATAAAAACGGCCCTGCCCGTCCAGGAGGAACTCGATCGTGCCGGCGTTGGTGTAGCCGGCGGCCAGGGCGCCCCTGACGGCGGCCTCGCCCAGCGCCGCGCGGGTTTTCGCGTCGACGGCCGGGGAGGGCGACTCCTCGATGACCTTTTGGTGGCGGCGCTGGATGGAGCAGTCGCGCTCGCCCAGGTGGATGCCGTGCCCCGCCTCGTCGACCAGGACCTGGACCTCGATATGGCGGGCCCGCTCGATCAGTTTTTCCAGGTACAGTTCGGGATTGCCAAAGGCCGCCTCGGCCTCGCTCTGGGCCGTGAGGAAAGCCTTGGCGAGCTCCTTTTCCTCCCGCACCACGCGGATGCCCCGGCCGCCGCCCCCGGCTGTGGCCTTGAGCAGGACGGGGTAACCGACCTCGCGGGCCACGGCGCCGGCCTGGCCCGCGTCGGTCACGGGCCCGGTCGAACCCGGGATGACGGGCACGCCGGCCTCGCGCATCGTCTTCTTGGCCGCGGCCTTGTCCCCCATGAGCTCGATGGCCCGGGCCGACGGGCCAATGAACTTGATCTGGTGGGTCTCGCAGATCTCGGCGAAACGGGCGTTCTCCGCCAGCATGCCGTAGCCGGGGTGGATGGCGTCCACGCCCGCCAGGGTGGCGGCGCTGATGATGTTGGGTATGTTTATGTAGCTCTTGGCCTGGGGCGCCGGCCCCACGCAAAAGGCCTCGTCCGCGTTGCGCACGTGGAGCGAATCGCGGTCGGGCTCGGAATAAATGGCCACGGTGGACAGCCCCAGTTCGCGGCAGGCACGGATGACGCGGAGCGCGATCTCGCCCCTGTTCGCTACCAGGATTTTTGCGATCTTCAAGCTATACCTCCCGATCCAGGTATTGCGCGCGCGTGCGCGTCAGGTTTTTTCCAGGATGAAGAGCGGCTGCCCGTACTCCACGGGCTGCGCGTTTTCGACCAGGATCTCCTCGATCCTGCCCTTCCATTCGCTCTCGATCTCGTTCATGAGCTTCATGGCCTCGATAATGCAGACGACCTGCCCGGGCTCGACGATCTCGCCCGCCTGCACGTACGGGTCGGCTTCGGGACTCGGCGCGCGGTAGAACGTGCCGACCATCGGCGCCGTGATCAGGACCTGGTTGGGGCCGAGCACCGGGCCCTCCTCGCCGGCGGGCTCCGCGCGCTCCTTGACGGGGGCCGCGGCGGCTGGAACCGCGGGCGCGGCTTGGTGGGCAAAGGCTTGGCCGGCGTGGGCCACCTGGACCGGATGGCCTTTCTTGATGGTGATCTTCATGCCCTCGGTCTCGAGGTCCAGCTCGGTCACGTCTGTGCCGGCCAGCAGCCTGACCAGCTCCCTGATCTCTTTTACGTTCATCCAACTCCTCCTCCCCACCCCTGCAAGGGGTGGTAAAGGAACTAAATTCACCGCCGGGGACGATTTTCCTCTTTTATTCTCCCTTGCCAGGGGGCGGGGCATGCGGAGGAGGGGCACGAGGGGCCGGGGGTAGGTAAATCGTGACGAGGTGGTGATAGGCCTGGGCCGGCCAGGAGCGGTCGTGGGCGGCGCGGAGCATGATACGATGGGGTTTGCCGTTCACCGCGATCTCGCGGCCGAGATCCATCTGGGTGAGCGGGGTCCAAACGGCCAGGAACACCAGGGCCGCGGCCGGGGCGGTACGCTTGTTGCCGTCCACAAAGGGATGGTTCTGGCAGATATGATAGGCATAAGCCGCCGCCACCTCAAAGCGATGGCGGTACGCGGCCCGCGTCGCCTCGCTCGCGTTCTTACCCCGCGGCCTCCGCCCCCAGGGCGAACGCCTTTTCATTCACCTCACGGTACTTTTCCCTCACCATGCCGAGCAGGGCCCCTTTCACCGCCTCGGCCGGCAGGGGCAGGAACCCCAGCGCGGCGAGGGCGCCCAGCATGACCGCGTTCATGGCGCGGCGGTTGCCCGCCCGGGCGGCCAGTTCGGTGGCGTCCAGCAGGACGGCCCCGGGCAGCGCGGCCTGGAGATAGGCCAGGATCGCCGCCTCGTCGTAGCGTGAGGCGCCCAACGCCACGGTAAAGGGGTAGACCGGGGCGATATTGATCACCGCGCGGGCGCCGGGTCTAACCTTGACGAGCGCGCGGGCCGCCTCGGCGGGCTCAAAGCCGAGGACCAGATCCGCCCCGCCGTCTGGGATCAGCGGACCGCCAATGTCGGCGCCGATCCGCACGTGGCTCTGGACCACGCCCTCGCGCTGGGCCATGCCGATGGTCTCCGAGGTCACGGCATCGAGGCCCGAGGCCACGGCCGCCGCGGCCAGGGCGCGCGAGGCCAGGACCGTGCCCTGCCCGCCGACGCCGGCGATGACGATATTCATGCTCAGGCCTCCACGATCGACCCGCCCGGGCAGACCTCGGCGCAGAGGCCGCAGCCGTGGCAGGCGGCGGTGATAAAGGGTTTCTCCCGCGCGGCCAGGGCGGGGCAGCCCAGCTCCCGCAGGCAGCGGCGGCAGTTGGTGCAGGTTTCGGACACGTGGTAGCTCCGCGCGGGGCGCGCGATCACCGCGCAGGCGCGCCTGGCGATGACGACCGAGGGGCCCTCCGCTTCCAGGGCCTGGAGCACAGCGCGTTTGACCGCGGCCCGGTCGTAGGCGTCCACGGTCTCCACGAACCCCGCGCCGCAGGCGCGCGCCAGGGCCGCCAGGTCCACGGCGGGCGCCCGCTCGCCCGTGGCCGAGACACCCATACCGGGATGGGGCTGGTGCCCGGTCATGGCCGTGGTGGCGTTGTCCAGGATGACGAGCGTCAGTCTGGCCCCGTTGTAGGCGGCGTTGACGAGCCCCGTGATCCCCATGTGCAAAAAGGTCGAGTCGCCGATGAAGGTGACATGGGGCCTTGCCGGCTCGGCCAAGGACAGGCCGTCGGCGATGGTGACCGCGGCGCCCATGCAGAGGCAGGTGTCGATGGTGTTGAGCGGCGCGGCCGCGCCCAGGGTGTAGCAGCCGATATCGCCGCCGTAGACCGGGTCCTTTCCCTTCAAGGCCGACTTGACAGCGTAAAAGACCGAGCGGTGCGGGCAGCCGGCGCAGAGAGAGGGCGGGCGCTGGGGCAGCTCCGGCACCGGCGCCAGGGAGGCCGCGGCTGCCGCGGGCGGCGCCTCGACGCCCGCGAAAAGGGCAATGGCCGCGCGCACCAGATCCGGGCCGTACTCGCCCGTGCGGGGGAGGTGGCCGGTGTATTTGCCAAAGATCGGCGGCGTGCGCGGCGGGGGGGCCGTGCCATCCGCGGCCGGCGCGCCCGTGAGCCCGGCTGCGGCTAGGAGCATCCCCTCCTCGAGCACAGGGTCCTCCTCCTCGACGACCAGCACCCGTTCGGTGCGGGAGAGGAAATCCCGGGCGGGGGCATAGGGGAAGGGGTGGGGGGTCCCCACCTTCCAGACCGCCGCTTCCAGGCCGAGGGAACGCAGCGCCTCCACGGCGTAGAGGTAGGAGACGCCGCCCGCCACGATGCCGAGCCGGCCTTGGCCCGTGACGTGATTGAGCGGGGAGGCCGCGAACTCGGCTCTGACGGCGTCCATGCGCTCCTCGAGCCAGACGTGGCGCGTGGCGGCAAAGCGGGGCAGGATGACCCGCTGTCCGTCCCGCTCGAAACCGGGGGGCTTGGCCCGCGCGGGCACCGGCCCCATCTCCACGGGGCCGCAGGCGTGGCAGACCCGGGTGGTCGGCCGCAGGATCACGGGCAGGCCCGTGCGGCGCGAGAGGGCGAAGGCCTCCAGGGTCATGGCCTTGGCCTCAGCCGGCGAGCAGGGATCGAGGATCGGCAGCTTGGCCAAGGGTCCGTACCGCCGGGTGTCCTGCTCGGTCTGGGACGAGTGGGGGCCGGGATCGTCAGCCACCACGATGACGAGCGCGCCGCGGACGCCGATGTAGGCCAGGCTCATCAGGGGATCGGCGGCCACGTTCAGGCCGACCTGCTTCATGGCGACGAGCGAGGACGCGCCGGCGTAAGCGGCGCCGGCCGCCACCTCGAGGGCCACCTTTTCGTTGACCGACCACTCGGCGTGAAAACCAAATTCTTTGGCCATGCCGGCCAGGGTGCCCACGATCTCCGAGGAGGGGGTGCCGGGATAGGCCGCGGCCACGTCCAGGCCGGCCTCCACCGCCCCGCGGGCGATGGCCTCGTTGCCCATGAGCAGTTGGCGCAAGGTCTCGTATCCTTTCTCGCAGCGGTTTGATGGTGATAATGGATAGGCCGGTCTTCGACAGGGCGGGGAGGATCTCCTGCCAGCGGGGTGGCCGGGGATGAGCTAGTCTGCGAAAGCCGGGTTTGCCTGTCACAAAGTATTTAGGCCTTTAGGTGCGCCTCAATACTCCGATGGGCTTCGAAACCAACGGCTGATTGCATCCGGCAATCCCAGGGCCAGGATGGCCCAAGAGCCGCGAATGCCAAGGATGGCACCGAGCGAGCATGCCGTGTGGCTCCGCATCCGTGCCTGCGCCGGGGGTTTTCTTAGGTCAGGTATTATGGACCCTGAAGCCGGCGCCCCGGATGGGCGACGGCCACTCTTCAGCACGGATGGTGTGATATACGACGCGGCTTCTCGGCTGGACCTGACAATGTAGCATTAGAGGCACCGCCGGAGGATCTCCCTCACGTCCTCGAACCCCAGCCTACGATAGGTACCGATGGGGCCGGCGGCGGTCGCCTTGCGGGCCAGGAGATCCAGGTCCGGCTCGACGACGCCGGCCTGGGCCAGGGTCGCCGGCGCGCCGAGCCGGGTGAAGAAATCCCCGGTGGCCGCGATGCCCGCCCGCGCCGCCCGCAATGAATCCCGCTCCTCGATCCCCCACACCCTCGCAGCGTACTGGGCGAATTTACCCGCGCCCGCCGGGAGGACGTACTCGGCCCAGCGGGGCCAGATCACGGCCAGACCCGCGGCGTGGGCGATGTCGTGGACCGCGCTGACCGCGTGCTCTATGCCGTGCGTGGCCCAATCCTCGTCCACGCCCGCGGCGATGAGGCCGTTGATGGCCATGGACCCGCACCACATGAGGTTGGCTCTGGCGTCGTAATCATGGGGATCCGCCAAAACGAGCGGGGCGTTCTCGATCGCGGTCAGCAGGATGCCCTCGGCGAGCCGGTCCTGGAGGGGAACGGCGGGAGTGAGGTTCAGGTACTGCTCCAGGACGTGGACCATGATGTCGACGATGCCGTTTACGGTCTGGGCGCGGGGCACGCTCATGGTGTAGGAGGGGTCGAGGATGGAAAAGCGCGGCCGCCAGAGCGGGCTTCCCGCCGCGCGCTTCTCCAGGGTTGCGGGATTGGTCATGACGCTGTTGCCGTTCATCTCCGAGCCCGCGGCCGCCAGGGTCAGGATCGCCCCGACGGGCAGGGCCTTTTTGACCTCGGCCCTGCCGCAAAAAAAGTCCCAGGGGTCGCCCTCGTATGCCGCGCCCGCCGCGACGGCCTTGGCGCAATCGATGGCGCTGCCGCCCCCGATGGCCAGCACGAGTTCGATGCCGCGGCTCTTGCAGAGTTCCGCGCCTTTACGCGCGCTGGTGATGCGGGGATTGGGCTCCACGCCCCCGAGTTCCTCCGCGGTGATGCCCTCCGCGCGCAGCCGCGCAAGGACCTCGTCGACGAGGCCGGAGCGCCGGGCGCTCGTTTGGCCGTACACCACGAGCGCGCTGCGCCCGCATGCCGCGGCCGCGTGGCCGAGATGGCGGATCGCGCCGCGCCCAAAGAAGATCCTGGTCGGCAAGGAGAGCTCGAAATCGTTCATCTCCGTCTATCTCCCGAGCATGCCTCTTTTTTTGTAGAACTCCCGCGCCTCGTCGAGGATCCGGCAGATGGCCTCCTCCTGGGCTGCGGTGAGGGGCACCTTGACTTTGTGTTCGGCCAGGATCTGAGCCATCCTCTCCTTGGCAAGATCCAGGGCCGACTTCTTGCCGGTCCTCTCCCATTCCTGGTAGGTCGTGTAGTCGGCCGCCCTGGCCGTGTACGATTCCAGCCGCCAGAAATCGCGCGTGTGCTCCTTGTCCAGGTAGAAACCTGGCGAGGGGCCGACGGCGTGGATGAGGTCGAGCGCCAGCGTCTCGTCGTTGAACTTGATCCCCTCGGCGAACCGCCCGATCATGCCCGCGATGTCGTCGTCCAGGATGGCCTGCACGGGATGGGCGGTCAACTCGCCGTAGAGGCCGCTGTGGAGCTGTATGATGTGCGCGCCGGAGAGGGCGCCGATCAGCGCCGCCGTCGTGCGCTCGTAGCCGCACTGAAAATCGATGGACTTGGCGTTGGTGATGCCCACGGCGCCGTTCCACTTGGGGATGCCATAGCGCCGCCAGATCTGGTTGCTGGCCGCCTGGTGAAGGCAGCGGGCGATGCCGCCAAAATCGTGGTACCCGGTCCTCATGTTCGCTGGGAAGGTGAAGTTGTTCGTCAGGACCGGGGTGCCGGGCTTCAGGAGCTGAACCATGACGATCCCGGCCACCAGTTCGGCGGTGTCCGTCACGAGCGACCCGGCGACCGTGGCCGGGCCGCTGACCCCGTGCACGCAGCCGGAGAGGACGGCCACGGGATAACCGGCGTCGGTGAACCTCTTTGCCGCCTTGTAGGCCGCCTCGGGGTACCTGAGAGGGGGCGAGGCCATGCACATGCCCATGGCGTCCGTGCCGGTGGCCTTGGCCATCTCGATGACGAAGATCTCCGAATCCTGCTCGTAATCAGTCCAGTAGCACTTGTCCGAGTTCCGCATCTTGCCCGCCATGCATTCCGGGAGCATCATGACCGGATCCAGGCCGGCAAAGCCGAAATACGGGTAGGAACCCACGATGTGCAAATTGGGGAGGGCGTCCATGACCGTGATGAGATCGTAGTATTCCTCGCGCGTGGGCATGCGGTTGTGCCAGGTGTCGAGATCCACGGTCTCCATGCCGGGAAAGCTCATGAAATGGAACGTGTCCCCCCCGATGACCAGGTCGTTTTCCCTGTTCCTGGCCCGCAACCTGAAACTGGGCGGGCATTTGCGCAGGCACTCCTCGACGAGCGAGGCGGGGAAACGGACACGTTTCGCCCCGTGGTCCACGCGGAAGCCGTTCTTTTCGAAGAGTTGCAGGGCCTCCGGGCTGTCGAAGACCACGCCCGTCTCGTCGAGCACGTCGAGCACCCCGCGGTGGACCGCCTCGACCTCCTCCTCGCGCAGGATGTTGAGCGGTTTGAAACCGCGCTTGAAGCCTCTTGCCATGCCAATCCCTCCAGTGCTCCGGGACCGTTGCGCGCGGCGCCGGCCCCTCTATACCGCGCCTGCCCCGCGTGCGTCCGGGCGCCCTACGGCGCCCGGACGTCCGGGGGTGCGGTTCCGTCCGCGGCCGGGTTCCCTCCCTGGTTCCCGGCCCAAGCCCCATCCCGCCTCGCGGCGGGGCGATACCTGGTATCAGACCTACTTGAACGGCGCGTTGATGAGTTTCAAGAGGTCGTCGCGTGTCAGGAGCTCCTTGAACAGCTCCTCGGCGATGCCGTAATACTCCTCGGCCGTGACCTGCCGCTTGAGATCGCCGCCCTCGATGGTGGCCTTGATGTAGAACTCGACCGGGTGTTTCCAGTAGTAACGGCTGCTCGGGTTGTAGTAGCCTTCCTTTGACTCCTCGACGGTCAAGAGCTGGTCGTAGATCGTCTCGAGCTCGATATACTCCTTGGTGCTGAACGTGCCGCCGGTCATCCTACTCAGGTGTTTGGCCGCGGGCGTGGCCACCTTCATGGGCTGCGCCCTAAAGAGGCGGAACAGGCGGTACATCGCGGCCATGCTCCGGAGGACGGTCTCCCTGTTCTTGGCGATATAGTCGTCGGTCGCGATCATGCATCCGTACCAGAGGCCGCCGGGTCCGAGGATTTCGGTGCCGCCCGCGTTGACGTAGCCTTTCATCTTCAGGAGCCGTCTCTCCTGGGGCAGGCTGCCCATGTAAAAGTCGCCGGTGCCCCGGATGAAGGCCGTGGCGGCCTTTTGATCGTCGGCAAAGTTGAGGAGCTTGACCTCGTCGATACTGATGCCGTACTGTCCGAGCGTATCCGCGATCAAGGGCTTGCGCTGCGGAATGACGCAGAAGGTCTTGCCCTTCATCTCCTTGATCCTGAACTCCCGGGCCTTTTCCAGGCCCATCTCCTTCTTGAGCTGTTCAAAGGGTTTAATCTTGCCCTTGCGGCCGACGTAGATGAAGCCCTTGAAGAGATCCCAGCCCGAGAAGGACTTGAGCTGCGGCGCGTTGTTGATGACGGCGATGTGCTCGGCGTGGCAGCTCGGCGACATGTCGATGTCGCCGCGGATCAGCGCCTGGGAGGCGGGCAGCGTGGCGGTAAAGTCCTTGGTCTCGAACTTGAGGCCGAACTCGGTGTCGAGGTTGAGATCCCGGGCCACGGCGTGGAGTACCATCATGGGATAGGGACAGCTGGCGACTCTGACCGTGACCGGGGCCGGGGCGGCGCCGGCGACAAAGGCCAGCATCAGGGCCAGGGCGCAGACGAGCATCAGACCCGAAACAAGACGTTTGACCGCATTTCTCCTTGAGTCCTTCACGTTCGTCCCTCCTTGATTTGGTCCGGGTCCTGGCGGGATTGATCCCTCTTTACGCATCCCCCCCCGCGCTGATTTCGCCGGTTCGATGGGCACGGCCGGGCGTCCGCGGCGCCCGCGTCACACGGTGATCCGGTAGAGGCGGGCGGCGTTCTTCCAGAGGATGCCCTCCAGTTCGTCCCGGGTAAAGGTGGGCCAGCCGCTCCGCTCGCAGATCTGGTTCAGGCCGGTCTCGATAAAGGTGGTCCAGCGTTTGAAGTCGTCGGCGGGATTGGCGGAGTAAAGATCGTAACGGGCCGCCACGTAGTCCGAGGCATACATCACCCGGTCGATCACGCCGTATTCCTTGGCCAGGACGAGATTCCAGGCCAGCCAGGTCTTGCGCTCGTATAGCATGGCCAGGTCCGTCCAGAGATTCTTGTCGTTGGCCATGAGGACGAAGAGATGCTCGCTCCAGGGATAACCCAGATGCTCCACGAGGAAGGTCAGGTCTGGGAAGTCGACGAGCAGGTCGTTCAGGTTGAACAGGTTCGCGTACCTGGTGGGCGCCAGGATCGCGGGTCCCATCTGGGCGGAATGGTGGAACTGGACCACGGCCCCGTGCTCCTGTGCCAGTTCGTAGAAGGGGTAGACCGTCTTGTCGTTGGAGTTGAACTGCCCGTATGGCGGGGTCATGAGCACCCCCCGCAGCTTGTGGGTCTCGAAGGCCCGGCGCAGGTAATCGTAGGCCTCGCGGTTGAAGCGGTTGGCCGCATCCATGGGCTCCACGCTGGCCAGGCCGATGAAGAAGTCCGGGTACCGCCGCAACGACTCTAGGAGATACTCCTCGCCAAAGGTGGTCTTCCAGATGCGGCTCATGTCCTGGCCCATGACCACGGCCTTGACGACCCCGGCCTGCTTGAGCCAGCCGACCAGATCATCCAGTTCCGTGTCCTCCGGCAGGGGCATCCTCAGCCGGCGGTACGTCTCGACATCGAAGTTCTTCTTTCTGATGAGATGCATGTGCCCATCGATGATTTTCACGTCACGCAGCCCCCTAGCTTTTGTATTCACGACCTCCCGGGAGGCCGGCGCGGGGATCGGCCCCGCCTGGCTGGCTTTTTTATGCCTTGGCTTCCACCTTCTTTACGCCCACGATCTCAAAGGAGAGCTTGCTCCGTTCGGTCCAGTGCGTCAGCCGGGCCTCGATCCGCCGGATGATCTGGTCGAGCCCGATGGCTAAAATGCTGTAGACGATGACGAGGGAGATAATGCCGGCGGTGTTCAAATAGATCTGCTGGACGATCATGTTGTAACCCAGGCCGATCTGCACGCCCATGAACTCGGAGGCGACGTCCAAGCCCCACGAGGCGGCGGCCGCCACCCTGATGGCCCCGATGAGATGCGGGAAGATGTAAGGCACCACCACGGTGCGAAAGATGGTCCGCCTGTCCGCGCCCAGGTTCGAGGCGGCTCGCACGTAGATCGTGGGCATGTTGCGCACCGCCTCGTAGGTGGAGACGCCCAGGATGGCGCCGACGCCCAGCGCGACCAGGAGGATCTGGGGCAGGACGCTGACCCCGAACCAGAGCATGAAGAGAGGGATCAGGGCAAAGACCGGCACGGGCCGGGTGAATTCCATCACGGGGCCCACCATCTCGAGGAAACCGCGGCTGTATGCCATGAAGAGCCCCATGCCAACCCCGAGGAAGAGGCCCAGCCCGAAGCCTCCCAGGGTGATGCCCAGGCTGGCCGCGATGGCCAGGGGCAGGTTGGCGCGCATATCCCACAGGCAGGCAAGGACTTGGATGGGGCTTGGCAGAAAGATGGGTTGAATCCACTTGGTCAGGAGCGTGATCGCGGCCCAGATGACGACGAGGGCCCCCATAAAAATGACCCATTTGTGCTTTTTTATTAGAAGCACGGGCGAAACCCCCTCTCTTTTTCCGGCCGCGTCCGTGGCCGGCCGGGGCGCATACCGGGCAACTGATATGGGTCTCATACCTCGATGCGGCGGAATTCCTGGATCAGCTCGCGGCGCATGTGCTGAAACCCGGTCTCCTCCTTGAGAAAGAGGTTCCTGGGCCTCTGGAACGGGACGTCAAAGACCTTGATGGCGCCGCCGAACCGCAGGGGCTGCATCAAAGCCACCCGGTCGCTGAGAAAGAGCGCCTCCTCGATATCGTGAGTGATGAAGACCACCGTCTTCTTGGACGACTCCCAGATCTGGATCAGCTCCGCCTGCAGTTTTTCCTTGGTCATGGCGTCCAGGGCGCCAAAAGGCTCGTCCATGAGCAGCATCCTGGGATCGTTGGCCAGCGCCCGGGCCAGGTCGACCCGTTTGCGCATTCCGCCGGAGAGTTCGCGCGGATAGTGGCGCGCGAACTCCTCCAGGCCCACGGTGGCGACCAGTTGCGCGACCCGGGCCGCGAGTTTTTCCGCGGGCACACCTCTGACCTTGAGGCCGTAGGCGATGTTCTCGGACACCGTCAACCAGGGGAAGACGGCGTCCTGCTGGAAGACCATGGCCCGTTCGTGCGAGATGCCTGAGATAGATTGACCCCCCAGCTTTACCGAGCCCTCGGTGGGCGACTCGAAACCCGCGATCACGTTCAACAGGGTGGATTTGCCGCATCCCGAGGGGCCGATCACGCTGAAGAACTCGTTTTCACGGATCTCCAGGTTGATGCCCTGAAAGACGGGGAAAGATCCCGTGCGCGTCTCGTAAGCAAAGCCAAGATTTTCCAGAGTGAGCATGAGATATACCTCCAGACTTGCCCTCGGCATGGCGGCGCGGGCCGGTCAGACCCTGGCCAGGATCCTGCCGGTATCCGCCATGTAGGGGAAGAGCACGGCCTGTATATTGGAAGCCGGCAGCACTTCCTCTGCGAGGCGGATGCCGAGCACATCTCCCATCATCTTCCGCCTGGCCTCGATCCTCCGCCACGTGGCCGGGTATTGCTCCCTGAGCGCGGCCCGGGTTGGCGCATCCGCGATCAGAAGCCCGTCCTCGACGTGCGTGCCGACATATGGCGGCCCGGGACAGGCGATGATGTCACACTGGATAGCCATGCCCGAGACGATCCTGTCCTGGGATCCCTCGTAAAAGATGCTGTTGGTCCACTCCTCGATCTGGATGAGATGGCCGGGATTCAGGCCCACACCGTATTTCTCGAATCCGCCGAGCGCCTTTTTGGTCTCCTCAAAGACCTTGCCGCCGGTCGTCCCAATGGCCAGTGATTCATACCAGGTCGCCAGGGCGTTGAAATAGGGCATGTACAGCTCCTCGACCACACCGCGGGAGTCGGGGGGCAGTTCGGCGCGATCCGCGACGAAGATGCCCATGCGCGCCACGAGCGCCCGCCTGTAGCCGAGCGCGAGGTTGATCGCCATGCCCTTTTCCAGCCGCTCACAGTCCGGGCTCGCCAGGCCGAGCAACACGTTGCGCGCGCCGAAATTGACGTTGGGGTGGACGGCCAGGGGTTCGCCGTCGAGCTGCATGAGGCTCGAGGCCTCCGTCTCTGTCATGCCGGGGCGCAACCCGGCGATGGCCTGCAGGACCTTGCCTGACACCTTGGTGCCGGCCATCTCGTGCAGGACGAGCTCCTTGAGATCGAGCCTAATGCGCAAGCCGTACTCGGGATGGAGCATCAGATCGGCTGCGGCGCGGACGTTGTTCCGGCCCGCCGCCTCGACGGCCTCCACGGCGATGTAATGTGGGATCTCGAAGCGCTGCTCGGCCTGGTCGGTCTCGATGGCGGTGAAATACTTCCAGCCGACCAGCCCGACCCTGCTGCCCCGTACCACGCCCGCCGCGGCCAGGATCTCGCGGAGGGTCTTGCTTTTGCCCCTCGGCTGGCCCACCAGGCTGAAGCTCTGGAAGAGTTCCTTTTGCATGGGCAGGGGGCTGATATTGGCGTATTCATAGCCCTCGTTGCCCACAATGAGGAGAGGCGGCTTATCGTGGCCGAGGATGAGGAGTGCTTCCTCAAAGCGCGGATCGTAACCCGTGAGGTAGAAGAGGTTGGCGAAGTGTTCGCGGTCTCCGTAGACGACCAGGTGCGTGAGGCCGCGGTCCCTGGCCAGTTCCAGGAGGGCCTTGATACGGCAGAGATAATCATCGCCCGTGATGACCGGCGGCTTTTCCGCCGCGTCACAACCGGGGATAAGTGCATGCAGATCCCTGTATTCGACTTCCTTGATCGACAAGAGGTTCCCTCCGCCCTGTCACATGATTTAACCGGGATCCATCCCAGTCATGTAAACGCTCATCCCCCCTTGCCCGGCGAGACGGGTTCCCGGCTCCTGGGGCCGGTGGACCTGCGCCTGATGAGTTCGCTCGCCAAAAACAGGCGTCTGCGGTTCCCCGAACCGTCGATGAGCTGCAGGAGCTGTTGGGCCGCCTCGATCCCCATCTGCCTTACCGGCTGGCGGATCGTGGTCAGAGGCGGCGTGATAACCTGGCCCGTCAGGTCGTCGTCGGTGCCCACCACGCTGATGTCATCGGGCACACGCAAGCCGCGGTGCTGGATGGCCTGCACGGCGCCGACCGCCATCAGGTCGTTGGCGCAAAAAACTGCCGTGACCCTTTCGTCCTTGCCGAGGATGCGCATCATGGCGCGGTAGCCGCCGGCGATCTGAAAGTCGCTTTCCACGATGCGATGCTCGGTGATGGGCAGCCCCCTTTTTTGCATGGCCTGTTTGAAACCGGCCAGGCGGTCCTGGACGTTGAGATGGTCGAACGGTCCACCGATGAAGGCGATCTCGGTATGTCCCAGGGAGTGGAGGTGGTCCACGGCGTTCTCGGCCACGCCGTAATTGTCCACGCCGACCGCGGCGAGATCTTCAGTCAGCGCCCCGTTGATCAGGACGATGGGAATGTTGGATTCGATGGCCTTGAGCAGGCTCGTGGGTTGCTTGTCCCACTGGAGCACGATGAACAGCCCGTCAAGCGCGCCCCGGCCGGCGAAATCGAACAGCGTCGGCCCGTGCATATCGTCCACGTCGCAGATCTCAAGGTCCAGCTTGTAGCCCCGGGTGCGCAAGGTGTCGTTGATCCCAAGGATGATGTGGTAGAAATAACTCCAGCTGGAGGGGTAGATCTCCGCGTGCCTTCTGATATTGAGGATGACAAGGCCGATGCAGCGGGTTCTACGCAAGGCCAGCTGCCGCGCGATGGCATGCGGCTGGTAATCGGCCTTGGCCGCCAGCTCCAACACCCTGCGCCGGGTGGCCTCGCTGACCCCCGGGCGGTTGTTCAACGCCAGGGAGACTGTGCCGATCGAGACCCCGGCCAGCTTGGCCAGGTCGCGTATGGTGGTGGTGGTGGAAGTACGCGTCACGCTTCACCCTCGTTCGGGCAAGGCCTGTCAATTTAAACCGGTTTAGTAATACTACACCTGTTTGCCGATCTCCTTCCGGGTTCACGTTTTTTTCTTCAGGACTGTTTTACCAGTGATGAGAATTGTTTTGCGGGTCCGCGGCATCGCTCGGGCTTGGCCCGCTGGTGTGTGTGACACCGGTTTGTTCAAGTCTGTTTGATTGAGATCTGCGACTGGGAAGGATGTGGAGGCTGTCTATGCGTGCGGGGCAAGTGATTGGGGTTTTCAAGATGAACTTGAACAATGCCGTGATCGGTAAGTGTTTTAGACTGTTCAAAGCCGGGACAGCCTGCCGTGCGGGCGCAGGGATGCAGGACCGCCGTTGGCGCGGCATGAGGGCCCGAATCCCCGGAATCCCGCCTACCCCGTGCGGAACCCGCCCACCGCCCGAGCCCCGGCCGGCCCTTGGCCGTCCTCCTTGATCGAGTGAGCCAGCCAGTGGGTAAAGGCCGGGCTGCCCTTGGCGGGGTAGCGCAGGAGGCGGCGCCCTTCGGGAAAGAGCCTCGCCAGGGCGGTTTGCCTGTCCATGCCGGGTCGCAGGCCCTCCGCGCGCAGGCATTCCTCCATGACCTCCTCCCCGCGCCGGATCATCTGGGGGATGTACCGCGCCTCAAAGCCGCCGACGTCGTAGATCAGGGGATTGACGGTCAGGACGCGCGCCCTTGCCACCTCGCGGTCCTGGTAGTCTGCCTCCACTTGGTCGTGCCCCATGATGTCGATGATATGGCTGAAGTATTCGGCCGGCCCGTTCCGCCAGATATCCCCGCGCATGCCGGCGTAGCCCAGGTTGACGCCGATCGCGTGCGTGGCCCGGCAGAGGCGGATCGGTACGGTCACGGGGTACATGTCGCGCACGCCCCCGTCGACGTAGTACTGGGGGCCCTTGCCATGGCACGGACAGCCCGGTTTCGTGCCGCAGACCACCGGGACGAAGGTGCCCGGGATCGTGATGCTGCAGTGCACGGCAAAAGCCAGGCTCTGCCGGGTGCAGACGCGGAACTCGCCCCGGGCCGCCGTGCCGGGCGGGGCAAAGATGGTCTCCTGGCCGTCGGAGAGGTTGACGGCGGAGAGCAGGACGGGCTTTACGCAGGCGGGGAGATCCGCCCGGGCGTAGTCGGTGAATTCCCGGACATGGGTGAGATGAGCCTCGATGAGTCCGGTCAAGCGTTGTCCCAAAAAAAGCCCCTTGAACCGCTTGAGGTTGAAAGTCAGGAGTGAGCGCAGCAAGCCCCGCCAGTCGAGGTCGAGGAAGAGGCGGCGATCCCGGTGGAGCAAGAAAAGGCGCTCGATCTCCGCGACGGGCAGGCCCGAGCCGTAAAGGGCGCCGACCATGGCCCCGGCCGAGGTGCCGGAGACGAGATCCGGCACGAGACCGTATCGTTCCAGCGCCTTGAGGGCGCCGACATGCGCGGCCCCGCGGATCGAGCCGCCGGAAAGCACCACGGCCAGTTTGGTCTCATTTGCCAAGCAATCCACCTCCCAGACACGATATGCCGAAAACACCCGGCAGGTAGATACCCGTACAAACCTTGGCGTCATGAGCCGCATAAAACCCGAGTCTATTACTGCTGGTGGCATTTTTCGGGCATACTGCCGGAGGATGTATATTCGCCGCGCCGGGGACGCAACCTTTTCCAACAGACAGGCCCTTGGGTCTTGGCATGGCGGAAAGGATGCATCCCGGTGAGCAAGGTTGCGAAAACGTGCCTTTGGCGGGCTCGTTTGCCGAAATGAGCGTGAAAATCGTTCTTAGGCAGCCTTTCCTTGCTTGATATGGATCGGGATGGTCACTAAAATGGTGATGTGATTAGCACTCATTATGAGTGAGTGCTAACAAGAGATGAGAGGAGGCACGACCATGGCAGTTCAACCAGTCGGCGACCGGGTGCTGGTGAAACCACTCGAGACGGAGGAGCGCAGCAAGGGCGGGGTCATCATTCCGGATACCGCCAAGGAGAAACCTCAGATGGGCGAGGTCCTGGCGGTCGGTCCGGGCAAGATCCTCGAGAACGGCCAACGCCTGGCACCCGAATGCAAGAAGGGTGACAAAGTCCTCTATACGAGCTATGCCGGGACCGAGGTCAAGGTCGACGGGGAAAAGCTCCTGCTGATGCGGGAATCCGACATTCTGGCCGTTGTGGGCTGAAAGAAAAGGAGGCAGACAAGTGGCAGCCAAGCAGTTAGTCTTTGACGAGAACGCGCGCCGCGCCCTGGAACGGGGCGTCAACCAGCTGGCCGACGCGGTCAAGATCACCCTCGGCCCCAAGGGCCGCAATGTCGTGCTGGAAAAGAAGTACGGCTCCCCGACGATTACCAACGACGGCGTGACCATCGCCCGCGAGATCGAGCTGGAGGACCCCTACGAGAATATGGGCGCCCAGCTCGCCAGGGAGGTGGCGAGCAAGACCAATGACGTGGCGGGCGACGGTACCACCACCGCCACCGTCCTGGCGCAGTCCATGATCCGCGAGGGCCTCAAGAACGTGGCGGCCGGCGCCAACCCGATGGTCCTCAAGCGCGGGATCGAAAAGGCCGTCGAGGCCGTGGTGGAAGAACTGAAGAAGATCAGCAAGCCCGTGGAGGACAAGGAACAGATCGCCCACGTGGCGGCCATCTCCTCCGCGGATCCCTCCGTCGGCGAGATCATCGCCGAGGCCATGGAAAAGGTGGGCAAGGACGGGGTCATCACCGTCGAGGAGTCCCAGACCATGGGCACCGTGCTCGAGACGGTGGAGGGCATGCAGTTTGACAAGGGCTACATCTCCGCCTACATGGTCACCGACTCCGAGCGGATGGAGGCGGAACTGCAGGATCCCTACATCCTCATCACCGACAAAAAGATCAGCGCCGTCAAGGATCTCCTGCCGATCCTGGAAAAGATGGTCTCGATCGGCAAGCCCCTTTTGATCGTGGCCGAGGATATCGACGGCGAAGCCCTGGCGACGCTCGTCGTGAACAAGGTCCGCGGCGCCCTGACCGCGGTCGGTGTCAAGGCACCCGCTTTTGGCGACCGGCGCAAGGCCATGCTGGGCGACATCGCCATCCTCACCGGCGGCCAGGTCATCTCGGAAGAGGTAGGCATCAAGCTCGAGAACGTGGACCTCGGCATGCTGGGCCGCGCGAGCCGGGTCAAGGTGGGCAAGGAAGAGACGACCATCGTCGGCGGCAAGGGCGACGAACGCGAGATCAAGAACCGTATCTCCCAGATCAAGCTCCAGATCGACGAGACCAAGTCCGATTACGACCGGGAGAAACTCCAGGAGCGCCTGGCCAAGCTGGCCGGCGGCGTGGCGGTGATCCAGGTCGGCGCGGCCACCGAGACGGAGCTCAAGGAGAAAAAGCATCGCATCGAGGACGCCCTCAACGCGACCAGGGCGGCCGTGGCCGAGGGCATCGTGCCCGGCGGCGGCGTGGCCCTCATCAACGCGGCCAAGGCGCTGGACGGCTTGAAACTGGAGGGGGAGGAGGCCGTCGGCGTGCAAATCGTCCGTCGGGCCCTCGAGGAGCCCCTGCGCCAGATCGCGACCAATGCCGGCGAGGAAGGTTCGGTCGTGGTGGAAAAGGTCAAGACGCTCAAGGAGGGCTTGGGATACAACGCCCAGACCGGCGTCTACGAAAACATGATCAAGGCCGGCATCGCGGACCCGACCAAGGTCACGCGCAGCGCCCTCCAGAACGCGGCCAGCATCGCGGCCATGCTGCTGACCACGGAGACCCTGGTCACCGACAAGCCCAAGAAAGAGGAGAAAGCGGCCCCGGCAACGCCTCCCATGGATTACTGAGCAAGGCCCGTCAACGGCCCCGCGCAAAGCGGGGCCTTTTCGCACCGCCGCCCATGTGGCTTTGTAATGCCGCGGGCTCCCGGGATACAACGCGCTTCGCGGCGCATGACGCGCAAAGCGCTTCATGTGCCGCACTCCGGGCCGGCCATACAGGCTCATGCATCCCTGGCCATGCGCATACAGGGCATATTACCCGAAGCATTCTGCCTATGCTTGGCAACCTCTTTTGTCATTTCTCATACGATGTGGCGGAGGTGAAAGTAGTGGCTGACTCCTTTCTGAAGAACAGCATCATCGCGGTCATGCAAACGGTGGCGGACTTCCTGGCCACACCCAGCACTTTCACCGCCACCCAGGCAAATCTCCTGATCCAAACGCTCGAGGGGCTCAGAGGCAGTATCCAGAACCTGCCGGTCAACGCGGTCATCAAGGCCGACCTCAATAACCGTCTGACCTCTATCGAGGGTATCCTCCTGGCTTTCGCATCCGGCACCAGTGGATTGACGGCCTTTGAGGTCCTCACCGCCGTCCTGGGGCTCCTGGATCTGCTCAATGAGAAGATCGAGGCCCTGAATCTCCCGGTGCGTTGCGGCGCCCTGACCGTTAACTTCCCCTGCCAGTTCAGCACGGCGCAAACCTGCATCTGCCCCAGCCCTTGTTCATAAACCACAGGCCCCGGGCAACCGGGGCCTGTCAAACGGCAGGATCCCATGCCGGCGGCGCCGAAAACCACAGACGCGCAATATACTGCGCCGGACTGGATGTATGCCTGGGAGCCTGTGCGCGTAATGCCATGGACCACTAGATACAGTGTAATCGTGTGGCACTTGATACCAGAGTTTGTGCTCCGAAAGCCACGAATCGGGTTAATCGCACGAACTCCTGGTAACAAGGTTTATCCCATCACTCCGGGGGGAGGGCAGCTCATGGCGCGCGAGATCCGCCGCGCCGGCCCGGGCGACGCGGAGTGCGTGGCCGGCTTGGTGCTCACCTTGGCCGAGGAGATGGGCGAGGCCGCCGCCCTTACCGCGGAGTACGCCCGCCGCTACCTCGAGGCGCCCGGCGCCGGGGCGTTTTTGGCCCTGTTGGACGGGGAGCAAGCCGGGACGGACGCCTCGCTCCTCCTCGAACGGCATTTCGCGGCGCCGGAGGCCTGACGTGCATCCCGAGCCCGATACGCTTTCACGCCTGTGCCGCAAGCTCCTCCAGGAATACGGCGAGGTCCGGGAGTGGATCGCCGATTTTCCCCTGCATGCCCTGGCGGACGATCCTCTGGACGAATTGATCGCCACCGTGCTCTCCCAGGCCACTAACGATCGCAACTCCTCACGGGCTTTCACCCGCCTGAAGGCGTCCTTTCCCGACTGGGAGGATGTGCTCGCCGCCCCGGAGGAGGAGGTGGCGGCCGCCATTGCCTGCGGCGGGCTCGGCCGGCAAAAGGCCCGGTCCATCAAGGCCATCCTGGCGCGGCTCAAGGCGGAGCGGGGCTCGCTCTCCCTTGGCTTTCTCGCCCTCCTGCAGGCGGCCGAGGCGAGGCGTTATCTCATGTCCCTGCCCGGGGTGGGGCCGAAGACCGCCGCCTGCGTGCAGCTCTTCTCCCTGGGGCAGCGGGCCTTTCCCGTCGACACCCACATCCATCGCGTGGGCGCCCGCCTGGGCTTTGTCCCGGCCAAGCTCCCGGCCGCCAAAGCCCAGGCGCTGCTGGAGGGAGCCGTGCCGGCGGCGGACTGCCTGCCCCTGCATTTGCTCCTCATCCAGCACGGGCGGCGGTTCTGCAGGCCGTCCAATCCCCGCTGCGGCGCCTGCCCCCTCCGGGATGAATGTCCGTCCGCTCCCTCGCCCCTTTGATTCCCTCTCCCGCAAAACAGGACAGCCCGGCCCTTTATTAGAAGCGGTGTGAAAAAGGTACCGGAACGCAGATTATGGCGATTAACACACAGATGGCAAGGAGTTATAGGATCGTATGAAATCGGTATGTTGCCTAATCTGCATAATCTCTTTACGTGAATAGAAACGATTTAACAGGATTAACATGATTTTTAGGATTTACACGGATTATTTGTCTGTTAGATTATTTTTATTGATGACCTTAATCTTAAATCTTGTTAATCCCATTAATCATGTAAATCATGTGATATCGTTCCCTGTTTTACGTGGTTATCGGTTCAAAAACGGTTTTTCACAGCGCTTTTAGAGGAGCTGTGTAAAACTACGTTATCCCACAGAGGCGCCAAGGCGCGGGAGACCTTTTTAGTGATATGGTGACGTATAGTGCCCGGCGGGGGAGGGGATCAGGGAGGCGAGGGAACGGGCCGGTCGAGCATCTCCCAGAGGACCAGGCCGGCGGCTGGCTCGTAACGCAGGGGCGGCGCCGAACCCCCGCCGGGGAGCTCGACGGCGTAATGGATGACGGGCAGGTAGAGCAGGGCGAAATTCGCCAACGAGGCCCGGATCGTGGGGAACCTCTCCAGGACTTCCTCCATGCGGCGCTGGTATTCCCCGACAATGGACCGCGGGTCCTCGGCCCCGGCCAGCTTCTCGCGGTAGAATTGGCGCAGTTGCTCCGCCTCGCAGGACAGGTCCGCCGCGGCGGCGCGGTACCAGTCCGTGCCGAACGACGCCACGTGCTCCCTCACCCTGGCCTCGAGGAGCCGCCATACCTTTCGCCAGGCCAGGCGCCGCCGCTCGACGCGCTGGTAATCGGGGAGGGGCAGGAAACGCGCCCGGCGGAGCCTTTCCGGCAAGCCCGGCCGGAAGCTGCCGTCCGCCAGGTTGAGGGCCAGGGGCAGGAGCTCCTCGCGTTTTTCCCCGGCCGACATGGCTATGTGGAACACGGCCAGGGCGAAAGGCACCAGGCTCCGTTGCTGGCCGCGCAAGGAGAAACGGGGCGCGCGGGGGGGCAGGAGCGCGGCGATCTCCTTTTCCAGGCGGCGCGCGCCGAGATCCTCCGCATAGTACTGGCGCGTCAGGAATCCCCTGGACCGGACGCCCTCCAGGAACCACCGCAGCCGGTAACTGCCGGGGCAGACGAGTTCGGCCGAGGGGTGCCTGGCCGCCCCCGCCGCGGTAAAGACGAGCTGGAGGTTTTCCGTGCGCACCTGCTGCCCGACGAAGATTCCCGCCGGCATGGTGACGCGGCAGGAGGCCAGCACGAGGTCGTCCGCCTCCGAGTACCCGGCCCCAGACAGGTTCAGGGCGTCGAGGACGAAACGCCTCGTCTCCTCGGGATTGCCGCTCACAGCCATTGATCCAGCATCTCCGGGGGTTTCTGCTCGAGGACTTCCCGGAGGGAGTCACCGAGCGTGCCGAGACCGCGCGCCAGCTCATCGTCGTTTTCCGCCTCGGCCAGGATCTTGAAGACCTGGGCCTCGAAACCGCACTCTCCCCCCAACCGGGCCACCGCCCGTTCGATATCGCCGAGCACCGCCTGGAACATGGCCAGTTTTTCGTAGAGCAGCTTGAGAAGATGCGTTTCGATGGTCCCCGCGGTGCTCAGGTTGTAGACCGTCACCTCGCGGGTCTGGCCCAGGCGGTGCAGGCGGCCGATGCGCTGCTCGAGGCGCATGGGGTTCCAGGGGAGGTCGTAGTTGATGAGGATGTTGCAGAACTGAAAGTTGAGGCCCTCGCCGCCCGAGGCCGTGCTGACCAGCACGCGGGTGGAGGGCTGATCGCGAAAGAGGCATCTCGTCCAGTCCTTCTTGGGGCCGGACATGTGTCCGTCAAAGGGCAGGGTGCCGATGCCGAGCCGGGCCAAAGCCCTCCGGATGTAGGCCTGGGTGGCCAGGAACTCGGTGAAGATCATTATTTTTTCCGTGGTGGCGCTCACGATGCGCAGGACCTCTTGGGTCTTGGCGTTCTCCTCGATCTCCCTGGCCTGGTTGAGGAGCCCGAGCAGGCGCTCGTGCCCCTCCAGGGAGGTGCCGGCGCACATCCTGTAGAGCGTCACCGCCACGGCGAAACTGCTCGAGCAGGCTTCGCGCTGGAGGGTCAGGAGCGGCAGGATATTGCCCAGGCCCTCGGCGCGCCTGTATTCGTCGCGCACGAACCGGGTGACGCCGAGATAGAGATCCCGCTCGGCGCCGCCCGGCTCGAGCACGATGTTTTTCACGCGGCGGGGCGGCAAGGTAATCGCGGGCGAGCGCCTGTTCCTGATCATGACCTGGCCCAGGAGGCGTTTGAGTTCCGCCGCGTTTTTGGGCCGGCGTTTGTCCTCGACGAAACGGCTCTTGAACGAACGGTAGGAACCCAGCTGGCCGGGCCGGAGCAGAGTGATCAGGTTGAATAGCTCCTTCAAGTCGTTCTGGAGCGGCGTGGCCGTGATGAGCAGAAAGAACCGCTTGGGCAGTTCGTTGACGAATTGCCAGTTCTGGGTGGAGGTGTTCTTGAGCTTGTGCGCCTCGTCCACCGCGAGGAGGTCGAACGGCCGCCTGAGGATCTCCTCGCGGTTCGCGGGCCGCTTGGCCGTGTCGAGCGAGGCGATGACGAAGTCGTAGTGGCTGAATTCGAATGGCCGCCTGGCGATGGTCGCATTGATGGCGAATTTTTCCTGCAACTCCGCCGCCCATTGCAGGCAGAGGGAGGCAGGAACCAGGACGAGGAAGCGGCGGACCAGGCCGCGCAGGATGTATTCCTTGATCACTAGGCCGGCCTCGACGGTCTTGCCGAGCCCGACCTCGTCGGCGAGGATGGCGCGGCCGCCCATGGATCGCAGGATCTGCCGCGCCGCGTTGAGCTGATGGGGATAGGGGATCATGCCCACGCGTTTCCAGGTCTCCTGGAGATGCGGCGGGGCGAGTAACTGGTCGAAACCGGGATCGAGCGACAGTTCCGCGGCCCGCCAGGACAGCTCGAAAGCCTCCCAGGTGTCCCACTGCTTGCGCCGCATGGGCAGGAGAATCGAGCGCAGATCGGAGGCAAAGATCAGGCGCGGCTCGGCGGGCAGGGCCGGCGGCTGAAGCTCGGGCAGGATTTGCCTGGTTGTGCCCTGTGTCGTTTCCATCCTGCCATCTAGTCTCCCCGCCGTCAACCGGGGCTTATGTTCGGTTTCGCGCCCAAGGCGCGCGCCGGCCCGGGTGAAAGATATGGAAACCCGCGCCGGCATACGCGGGAGGTTTCGGGGCGCTCGCGGAGAAACGATCGGCGTCGGGTTTTACGATCGGCAGGCCCGCGATATCATCAATATCGTCAATAGGTGTGGGCGTTACGGAGGGATCCCCTTGCGCTGTTCGCGCTTTTTCGCCTGTTTATTACCCATCCTGCTCCTCCCGGCAGCCTCGTTCGCGGCGGCGGGTACCGCGCGCGCGGTGCGCATCCGCGTCTGGCTCCATGGCTTTGCGCCGTACCGGGAGGCCTTGATCCGGGACTTTGAAGCCGCCTACCCCGGGCTGACCCTGGACTTGACCTGCCAGACGCCGGATGGCGGACAGGAAAAGCTGCTGGCCGCCATCGCCTCCGGCCGGGGGCCGGATCTGGCCCTGGTGGAGATGGCCTGGGTGGGAGGGCTCCTGGAGTCGGGCCATTGCGCGCCCCTCGGCCGGTTCATCTCTGATTTGAGGGATCTCTCCGCCCTGAGCCCGCCCTTCCTCCACATGCTGGCGGCGGACGGCAAGACCTGGGGTGTGCCGGTGGCGGGCCATCCCTTGGCGCTATATCTCAGGCAGGACTGGCTCACCAAGCTCGGGTTGAGCCCCCCGACAACCTGGGAGGAGTTGGCCAAGGTGGCCGAGGCTTTCACCCGCAAGGATCCCGACGGCAACGGAAAAAACGACACGTGGGGGCTGGCGGAACGCTGGCCGGCCGGCGATCCGGCCGTGGCCACCAGGTTTTTACCCCTGCTCTACCAGGCCGGCGGTTTCGTAGCCGTGGAAAAGGACGGCGCATGGTCGGCGGGCTTCGGGCTCGCGGCGGGGGTGAGGGCGCTCCGCTTTCGCCGCCGGCTCTGGGAGGCGGGTTTGATCCCGCCCGGCGCGCCGGCCAACGATGCCGGCCGGAACCTGGCGCTTTTTACCAGCGGCCAGGCCGGCATGGTCGTCGAGGACGACAGGGCCGTGCCGGCCGTCAGGCAGGCGCTGGGCAACAGGGCCGCCACCGTGCCGCTGCCCCGGGAGATCAGGGCCGGCACGGTCGGGGACGGGCTTTGCTTCGTGCTCTCCGCCAGGAGCAACTGCCAGGCCGCGGCCTTCACCTTTGTCCAGTGGTGGCTGGACAAGGCGGTGCAGGAAAAGCTCATCCTGGGCTGGGACGGCAGGCCGGGCGGAACCGGTGCCGAGAGCGGGGCGCTGTGCTCGAGCCCAAGGCGCGACATTGATCCCGCGCTCTTGCTCAAGGAGCCGCTCTACTCCGGTTTTGCCAGGTCGTTCGCCTACATGTCCCCGGAGCCTTACTACCCGAACTATGCCTCCCTGCGGCTCGTCATCGCCCGTGCCGTGGCCGCGGCCATGGAGCCGGGCACGCCGGTCGAGGCGGCCCTGGCGGCGGGGATGAAGGAGGCCGAGACGCTCCTTTGCAGGTGACGGCGGATCCGGCCATGACCGCGCTTGATCTCATCCGCCGGGCAGGACTCGGGAAGGGCGTTGCCGAAAGGTCTACCGGCACGGGGGGGATTCAAGCTTGATCCTGCGGCGGCGGTTATGGACGCTTTCCACGCTCTATCTGATCCTGCTGTCCATGGCATTCTGGCTCGGCGGCAGGCAGTTGGGCTGGGATCCCAGGGCCAGCGCCGTGGGGCTTGCCCTGATCTACCTCTCCTGCGGCGGATTGTTGGCCCTGGCGGAGCTTTGTTTCATCCGCCCGCTGCGGCGGAGATTGATAAAGCTCGACGACCTGATCCGCACCCTGGATCCATCGCCGCCGCCGCCCAGGATCCGGGGGGCGGATGAGATCGAGCTCATCCGGCTCGACCTGCGGCGGCTTTTTCAGCGCCTCGACCAGGCCAGGGGGGACATGTCCGTGCGCCGCATCAGGGCCGAGGTGGATTCACGCACCGATCCCCTGACGAGGCTCCACAACCAGAGGTCTTTCGCCGGGTTCCTCGCGGAGGAGTGGGAGAGGGCCCGGCGCGCGCGCACCTCGTTGTCGCTCCTCATCATCGACGTCGACCGATTCAAGTCCTTCAACGACGAACTGGGCCACCTCGTGGGCAACCAGGTCCTGGAGAGAATCGCGGCGGTGCTCAAGCACTGCGCGCGCGAAACGGATCTGGCGTTCCGCTACGCCGGCGACGAATTCGCCATACTCCTCCCGCGCGCCGGGATCGAACAGGCCCTGGCCGTGGCGGAAAAGATCAGGGCCAAGGTCGGGAGCCAGCGCATGGAGGCCCTGGGGCAGCGGCAGATGACGGTCAGCACGGGCGCGGCGGAGATCGCGCCCGAGATGCAGTCCCCGGACGATCTCGTCCAGGCGGCGGATCGCGCCCTCTATTTCGCCAAGGAGGCCGGCAGGAACGTGGTGGCCTATGCCGATCGCCGCGCGGGATTGCGGCTGTACAAGCCCGGCGAAGTATAATCTAGGTACGGTTCGCCTTGAGCGGGTGGACCGGTGATTTGAGGCGGCTGTCGCTCTCGCGGCGGGCGAGGACCTGCAGCATGGCCTGGAGCGCCCGCTCGAAATGAAGGGCGTTGACCCTGAGGTCGGCCGGATCGGCGGTGAGCATCAGCTCCTCGTGCTCGAAACGGATCTTTTCCCTGAGGCAGATCAGGGCGGCCTCCTTGCAGAGGGCTGCCACATCCGCCCCGGTGGCGCCCTGGATATGGTGGGCCAGCCGGTCGAGGTCGACATCACCGGCCAGGGGCATCCTGGCGGTATGGATGGACAGGATCTCCCGCAGGGCGGCCTCGTCCGGCAGGCCGATCTCGATCTCCAGGTCAAAGCGGCCAGGCCGCCGGAACGCCTGGTCGATCGCTTCGGGCCGGTTCGTGGTGCCGATGATGATGACCTGGCCGCGCTCCTCGATGCCGTCCATGAGGGTCAAGAGCTGCGAGACCATGCTCACGTTGACATCGTGATTGAGGGTCGCCCTGTGCGGCACCAGGGCGTCGATCTCGTCGAACAGGATGATGGACGGCTCCTTGGTGCGGGCTTCGTCAAAGATGTCCCGCAGGTTGGACTCGGACTGCCCGTGCCATTTGGACTTGACCTCGGGGCCGCGCACGATGGCCAGGTGCGCCCGGCACTGGTTGGCCACGGCCTTGGCGATCAGGGTCTTGCCCGTGCCCGGCGGGCCCCAGAGGAGGACGCCGCGGTTGGGCGTAACGCCCAGCGCGGTATAGACCTCGGGATGGCGGAGGGGGAGCTCGATAGTCTCCCTGATGAGCTGCAATTGCTCCTTTAGGCCGCCGATCTCCGCATAGGTCACGTTCGGGACGTAGCGCCGGCTCCCATCCCTGGACGCCTGGGCGCCCGGCTCCGCCGGCCGATTCGGCACGGCGATCCGGCCCGCGGACGCCTTTTGCACGCCGACGCAGACCAGGCGGCCCTTGACCCAGTCTTTACGGTATTCCCAGCCCTCCTCGCGCCCGGGATCGATCCGGGACGGCAGTTCGGCCAGGATTCCCTCTATCTCTCGCCTGTCCAAAAAGGGGCAGAGGTCATGGTGCTGTCTGGCGAGTTGAGCCTGGACGAGCCTGGCGATTTTCTCCTTGTCCACGGTCAGAACGCCCTGTTGCAGGCACCCGTGCCTGAACCACCCCTGCTCATCCGATTCGTCGACGCGCACCGCCCGGCAGGGGAACAGGCTGTAAGAAGAGGTACGCCGGCAAAACTCCTGCCGATCCTCGGCTTTGAGACAGGCCCGGTAACACGCCATCACCTCGCGCAGCTGTTTGGGGACGAGGATCCGACCGTCCACGGTGAGGACGGTTGACTCCCAGTTGTGCGCATACTCCAGCGCCAGGAAGAGATCGGCCCGGCGGTCGTCGGTAAAGGTCGCGTGGTAGAGAATGCCGTTGCGATCGTGGCGGCATTCCACGGCGCCGTCACCGGCAATGGCCAGGACCCTTTCCTGGTAAACCGAGTTGTTGTGCGCGAAACTGAGGATGATGGGCATGGGCCCTCCTGTTTTTACAGAACCATATTTGGCAGGTGATGGCACTATGCGCGCAGGCTCTTAGTATATTCGTCCAGACCCGGGTCGTATCCTGCCGCCCCTCCCCGGTAAGTCCCGGGTTCGCTGGCATCCCCCGCCTTCTCGAAGAGCTGCGAAAAGGTGCCGGAATGCAGATTATCTAGATATTACCAGAAGATATAAAACCACGGAGAGCCGACATATTACCTAATCTGTGTAATTTGCTTTACGGAATTATAACCGGTTAACAGGATTAACATGATTTTCAGGATTTATGCGGATTTTTTATCGATCAGATCACTTTTGTCAATGATCTTAGATCCTGAAGCCTGTTAATTCGATAATCATATAAATCATGTAATATCGTTCCCTGTTTCACGCGTTTACCGGTTTTTAAGTGGATCTTCACAACGATTTTAAGGAAGAGGTTCCGCGTATGACGGCGGGCGACCCGCGCTGCGGCCGCCGCGGAACCGCCTGCCTGGCGCGGGCACGGTCAGGCGCGCAGCCTGGAAATCCCGGGGCAGCCGCGCCAGGTCCACGACCCACGCCGTACAGCTCTTGACCGCCGCCAGCGCCTGCGCCAGCTCCAATCCCTCGGGCAGCAGGCGCACGCCTGGGAGGACCCCGGCCAACCTGGCGGCGATGGCGCGTGTGCCGCCGCCGCCCTCCACGCGGACCAGCACCTCGGCCACGCCGCCCTGATCCCAGATGGCCTGCAGCCCCCGCAGCACTCCCTCGATCCGTTCCTCATCGTCATTGGCCAAAAGCAGTGCGCTGGCCGTCAGCGGGCGGCTGATGCGCCGCCGCACCCAGCCAGCGAGGTAGAGCAAGAGGCTCATCAGACCGTAACCCGCGAGGAAGGCCACCAGGAGATGCGGCCAGGGCATGCCGATCCCTCCCAAACCATGGTTGATAAGTTCATCGTATGGGCGCGCGGCCCGCCGCGTGCCCCGCGGCCATAACCCCGGCGATTTCGCCCATCCCGTGCAACGGCGGCATATCGGCTCTCCCCCGGCAGTAGATATGATCGGCCGGGGAACCGGGTGCCGGCAGTCCGGCCATTTTTGCAAAGAGAGGGATTGGGGTGAAGTATTTCCTGGCTTTGGTTCTGGCGTTGGCGGTCATGCTGGCTGTACCCGGTGTGGCGGCGGCCCAAGGATTCGACGTCCATGCCGAACTGGGTTTCAGCCGGAGCAGTTCTTCGATTACCAGCTCCCTCCCCGAGATCGAGACCGCTCTGTGGGCCGCCGGCATGACATGGCATACGGGCTCCTGGCTGATCGGCCTGGACTGCCTCGAACGCAGCATCGGGATCCCAGGCACCATTTGGGACGGAGCTCTTGCCGTTCATACCCGCGACGCGTACGTTGGATTGGCCATCATCAATACGGACGACTTCAAGCTCTATGGCCTGGCCGGTTATGCCGCCAATGCGGCCCTTTTCCAGCCGGACCATTTCTATCTCGGCTTTGATGTCGCGGGTTTTGCGGCCGGTCTGGGCGGGCAATGGAAGATCGGTAGGTTGCAGTTTACGGGGAAGGTCCTCGCCGCTCCCTGGTGCGCGGCCTCCGGGAGGATCGGTTTCGAGTCCGGCGGCTACTGGGGCGAACTGGGCGCGACGTTCGATTCGGGCGCTGTGACCCTGGCCGACCTGCGCTGCACCCTGAGGCTGTATGAAGGATTGGGTGTCTACGCGGGCTGCCGCAACATCAACACGGGAATCACGGAGTCCGGCCTAACGTTTTCCTTGGGCAGCGACCTTTGGTTCACGGCGGGTCTGTGCCTGTCTTTCTAAAAGCAGAGGCGAGGCATGCCTCGCCTCTACAAGAGAACGAAAAAGCCATACCATCCGCTCTTACGAATTGATGAATCCGGTGCTCGCGGAAGAAGGAGGGAACATAGGGTGGCGGGTCAAAGATAACATCCGCATCCACGCCGCCGTCAGCCGGGAAATTTGCCGAAGGGCGGAGCGGCGGAAGAAACGGGTGGGTTATGGTGAAAGAGTCATCGTCGTACCAGCGCATCAGCGAGGCGCTTGCCGAGGCCCCCATCATCGCGGCGGTTCGCGACCGGGAAGGGCTGGAGGCGGCGGTGGCGGCACCCGTGACCGTCGTCTTCATCCTCGCGGCGGATCTCGGGAACCTGGCGGAGAGGGTGGCATTCTGCCGCGCAGGCGGCAAGCTGCCCCTCGTCCACCTGGATATGGTGGCCGGACTCAGCAAGGATCAGGCGGCCCTGGCATATCTCTCGGACGTGGTCAAGCCGGCGGGGGTCATCACCACCAAGCCCGCCCTGATCAAGCCTGCCAGGGAAGCGGGGCTGGCGGCGGTCGAGCGCATCTTCCTCCTGGATTCGCTCTCGGTACAGACCGGCACCCGCCTGGCCTTGGCGCACCACCCGGACTTTGTGGAGGTCATGCCGGGGACCATGCCCGAGGTGATCGACTCGATGCGCCGACAGATCGCCCTGCCCCTCATCGCCGGCGGCATGATTACAACCAAGGAGCAGGTCATCAAGCTCTTTGGCGCGGGTGTGACCGCCGTCTCTACGAGCAGGCCGGAGCTATGGTCGGCGTAGATTTCGCGCGCGAACTCAACGAGTTCCTGTGTTGGAAGACCTTTTTCATATGACTTCTTAATGCTGCTGCATCAAGTATACAGGGTCGTATAAGCTTTCTTCTGACAACTTGTATAGGGCGGGATAACAGCGCCGGGTGCGCCGGTGCGGCCTGCTTGCTTTGGACATCCGTGTCGTCGCAAGCTTTAAGCCCTTCCTGGGCAGAGATAGCTTCGCATCTCGGCGCAACAACGACTCGCTTACCTGCTGAAAAGCGACGGTTAACTGCTTTTCGGCAAAGAGATAAATGGTTTGCGTTGTTGCGCCGGCGTCACTTCGTCGTTCCCCGACGCAATTTTGCTTCCGAATCTTTGGTGAAAAAGCGGTGAATCATCGCTTTTTCACCATATTATGTCGGCAAAATTGCGTTGAGCTGCTCGGCGTACATTTAGTACGCCTGCGCTGCTCACTTCCTCGTTCCTTGATCTGCTCGTCTCTGAGGCCGCAAGTATGTCGAGGAAGTCGTATCCGGCGCACCCGGCGCGGTGTCACACCATCCATGCTGAAGAGTGGCCGTCGCCCATCCGGGGTACCGGCTTCAGGGTCTATAATACCTGACCCAAGAAACCCCCGGCGCAGGCATGGATGCCGAGCCACACGGCATGCTCGCTCGGTGCCATCCTTGGCATTCGCGGCTCTTGGGTCATCCTGGCCCTGGGATTGCCGGATGCAATCAGCCGTTGGCTTCGGACGGTGAGGTGGATAATGACCCCATCATCAGGAGGTCCAGGAACCCCCGCACAGGAGGTGCAAGGTCGCGAGAGGGCATGGATGCCCGGTAGCGACAGGTTCCTGGTCGCGGGATTCCAAAGGGTGTGCGATCACACCCCTGCAAAAACGACGTAATCCTTGATTTATTGTCTATAGAAGACAGCGGTGAACCATCGCTGTCTTCTATAGACGTTCAATCGAGCTACGTCGATTTCGCGAGGTCCTGGAGGGTGCGGGAGGATGGATATTGCCTCCCGCGACCCGGATGTCAACACAAGAAAGCTTATCCGACCCTGTTTATACTTGACGCAGTAGCACTAGGAAGCGGTGTGAAAAACCCGTTCATCAACATATACCGAGAGCGTATACACTACGAAATACACGAACGCATCACCGCCTCTAAGCCCGGCCGAGCGGTGGGTCTCCGTACCCCGCCACCGTAAACTCCGGGTGCGCGGCCAGGTAGGGGCCGAGCGCCACCTCGCGCACGGCGAGGGGGCCGCCGTATGAAGTGGTCATGACGGCCGCCACGGCCCTCCCCTCCCCGGCCTCGCTGACGACGGCCGAATGGGCCGGCTCGCCCGGGCCGTCGGCAAAGGCGATGAGACTGCCCGCCAGCGCGGGGCCGGCAGGATGCCAGAGCCCCAGGGCGGCGAGGAAGGCGATGACGTTGCGGATGCGCCGGGGGAAGTTCACGTCCGCGGGCGTGCCGCCGTCTGGAGGATAGGCGCCGGGATTCTGCAGATAGAGGCGGCGCATGAGGTCGCGGAAGGGGATGCCCGCGCCCTCGCAAGCCAGGACGAAGACGTCGATGCAGACCAGGCCGTCGGCAGGGCTCGTGCTCCGGAAATTGACGTCGGTCCGCCCCAGGAGCGCCCGGGCGGCGCCGACCACCGCCTCGCGGGAAGCATGCATACCTTGTTCACCCGCCGCCATCTTATGCGCCAGGCGCGGCGGGCGCCAGCCGGATTCCCGCGATTCCGGGGGCACCGGCTATCTCGTCTCTGCCAGGACCCGCTCCGCCACCTCGACCGGCCCGCGCCCCTTGACGATGCGGCCGCTCTGGTAGAGGCCGCGCAGCATGAGCGCGGGGTAGACGAGGCAGTCGGCGCCGATGAGCGTGCCGGGGCTGGTCACGCAATTGCAGCCGATCTGGGTCCGGTCGCCGATGATGGCGCCGAACTTGGTGAGCCCGGTGTTGATGCGCTCCGGCCCGATGCTCACGGAGACCTCGCTCCGGTCGTTCTTGACGTTGGCGGTCTTGACGCCGGCGCCCAGGTTGACGCGGCGGCCGAGGATGCTGTCGCCGACGTAGGCGAGGTGTGGCACGGCGGACTCGGGGAACATGATGACCTTCTTCAGTTCCGTGGCGTGACCCACGATGCATCCCGCGCCAATCAGGCAATGGCCGCGGATATAGGCTCCGTGGCGGATCCGGCAGTTCGGGCCGATGACGGTCGGGCCGTCGATGTACGCGCCCGGTTCCACGACCGTGCCGCGACCGAGGCTCACTCCCGTCCCGATCCAGGCCCCCGGGCGAATCTCGGCCTCGTCGCATCCGCCGGGCGCCTGCCGGAGCCACAACTCCAGCCGCCCCAGCGCCTCCCAGACATAGCGCAGGCCCGCGAAGAGCTCTTCCAGGCCCGATCCGGCCAGGTCAAAGTAATAGTCCGGTTGCAACACGGGATTCCCCTCTTTCTAAAAGTGCTGTGAAAAACCGTTCTTGGACCGATAACCACGTAAAACAGGGAACGACATCACATGATTTACATGATTAATGGGATTAACAAGATTCAAGATTAAGGTCATTAATAAAGATGATCTAATAGACAAATAATCCGTGTAAATCCTGAAAATCATGTTAATCCTGTTAAATCGTTCCTAATCACGTAAAGCCATAATCTGCGTTCCGGTACCTTTTTCACACCGCTTCTA
>JBLNBS010000067.1:0-45176 GCA_050260175.1 Patescibacteria group bacterium
GAGGTGCGAAAAACCCGTCCCTCTACCCGGGGATGAATCCCCGGGCTACACCTGAACGATATCTTTCCAAAGCCCTGTCCTCCTGACAGGGCTCGGATAGGCTTCGAAGCACCGCCGAACCTGTACAGGACGTACGGGTTTGAGAATGGTTTTCCTATGTAGCCCAGGGTTTTAACCCTGGGATCGCGGTGGTGAGGTTTTTCACACCGCTCCTATAAAGCGGTGTGAAAACCTGGATCGCCTCACCCCCAAACCTCGCTCCCGGATAGAGAGGAGAACCATCGGGTCAATATCCAGGCTGGTTTTCACAACGCCTCTGAACCATCCTCTCCTTTTGCGAGACGGCTCAATCTACCCCGCCTTCCGTGCCCGGCCCGCCGCGCCGGTCGGGGCCGCTCCGCTTGGCCACGGCGAGACGGTTGATAGCCCGTTGGAGCGCGGTCCGGGCCCGCACGTAATCGAAACGCTGGCGCAAAGGCGCGTAGAGCCGCTCCTCTGCCCGTCGCTTTGCTAAGAGCGCCCGCTCGACGTCGATCTCCTCGGGCAGTTCGGCCGCCTCGGCCAGGATGATGACCTTTTGCGGCGTGACCTCCATGTAACCCTCGCTCACGGCCATATTCACGACCTCCCCCCCGGCGCGGAACCGCAGCACCCCGATCTCCAGGCGGGTGAGGAGGGGCGCGTGCCCGGGGAGGATGCCGATCGATCCCCTGAGCGTGGGCGCGACCACGTATTCCACCTCCCGGCTCAGCTCGGGCCGGGTCGGGGAGACGATCTCCAGGAGAATGGTCTTCACGTCAGCCGCTCTCCTCCAGGGTGCGCGCCTTTTCCACCGCCTCGTCGATGGTGCCCACCATAAAGAAGGCCTCCTCGGGGAGCAGATCGTGACGGCCCTCGAGGATCTCGCGAAAGCCGCGCACCGTCTCGCGAATCGGCACGAAACGGCCCTGAATCCCCGTGAACTGCTCGGCCACGAAGAAGGGCTGCGAGAGAAAACGCTGCACCCGCCGGGCCCGGTTGACGGTGAGGCGGTCCTCGTCCGAGAGTTCGTCCAGGCCCAGGATGGCGATGATGTCCTGGAGATCCTTATAATGTTGGAGTATCTCCTGGACCTGGCGGGCCACGGCGTAATGCTCCTCCCCCACCAGTCTCGGAGAGAGCAACCTGGAGGTGGAGGCCAGCGGATCGACGGCGGGGTAAATGCCGATGTCCGCGATGCTCCTTTCCAGGTTGGTGGTGGCGTCCAGATGGGAAAAGGTCGTAGCCGGCGCGGGATCGGTATAGTCGTCGGCGGGCACGTAGATCGCCTGGATCGAGGTGATGGCGCCCTGCCGGGTGGAGGTGATGCGCTCCTGGAGCTTGCCAAGGTCCTGGGCGAGGGTCGGCTGATAGCCCACCGCCGAGGGGATCCGCCCGAGCAGGGCCGAGACCTCGGAGCCCGCCTGGATATAGCGGAAGATGTTGTCGATGAAAAAGAGCACGTCCTGTCCGCCGCGGTCCCGGAAATACTCGGCCATGGTCAGCCCCGTGAGGGCCACGCGAAGGCGCGCCCCGGGAGGCTCGTTCATCTGGCCGAAGACGAGGGCCGTTTTTTCGATGACGCCCGATTTTTTCATGTCGCGCCAGAGCTCGTTGCCTTCCCGCGTGCGTTCCCCGACCCCGGCAAAGACCGAGACGCCGCCGTGCTCCGTGGCGATATTGCGGATCAGCTCCATGATGAGGACCGTCTTGCCCACCCCGGCGCCGCCGAAAAGCCCGACCTTGCCGCCCCGCGGATAGGGCGAGAGGAGATCCACGACCTTGATGCCGGTCTCGAAGATCTCCATCGCCGTCTCCTGCTCCAAGAGGCGGGGCGATTCGCGATGGATCGGCATGTACTCCTCGGCCTGCACGGGCTCGCCCCCGTCGATGGGTTCGCCGAGGACATTCAGCACTCTGCCCAGGGTGGCGGGGCCGACCGGGACGGTGATGGGCTTGTGCTCACTCTGGGCCGTCATGCCGCGAACCAGGCCGTCGGTGCCGGAGAGGCAGACGCAACGCACGCGGTTGTCGCCGAGGTGATGCGTAACCTCGGCCACCACGCGCCTTTCCGGGCGGCCCCCCTGCGCGGGGCAGGGCACGACCACGGCCGTATCGATGCGCGGCAGTTCCTCGGGCTCGAATTCCACGTCGATGACCGGACCGATAATCTGGACGACGCGTCCCTGGGACATGGGAGTCTCCTTCCTTTATGACGGGGTGACTGAGTGACGGGGTGAGGGGGTGAGGTGTGAGGGGGTGAAGGGATGACGAGGTGACTGGGTGGCCGGGGTTATTTCGTTTTTACCGTCTACCCCTTCACCCTTTCACCATGTCACCCTTTCACCCGTTCATCCGTTCACCCTGTCATCCAGTCACGTTTCCCCTACCTCAGCGCCTCCGCCCCGCCGATGATCTCCGAGATCTCCCGGGTGACCTGGGCCTGCCTGGCGCGGTTGTAGTCCAGGATCAGGCGCGAGATGATCTCACCCGCGTTGTCAGTGGCGTTGCTCATGGCCGTCATCCTGGCGCCCAGCTCCCCCGCCTCGCACTCGAGGAAGGCCCGGAATATCTCGCTCTCCACGTAACGCGGGAGGATGCTGTCCAGCACCTCCTTGCGCGACGGCTCAAAGAGGAAAAGGCCCTCGGGCGTGCGCTGGTGGGCGAGGACGGGATCCACGGGCAAAAGCTGAAAGACCCGGGGCTTTTGTGACAGGGCGGAGTAGAACTTGGCATAGACGAGATAGATGCCGTCGCACCGGCCCTGGACGTACTCGGCGATCAGTTTCTCCGCCAGCATTTTTGACGTGGCGAAAGAAACGCCGCGGGAGGACTCGCTGAAATAATAATCGCAGGATCGTCCCAGACGCTGGAGGATGTTGATCCCCTGCCTGCCCACCATATACAGGGCCGCTTTTTCCTTGGCGGCGATCGTGTCGGCAAAGGCCAGGCACCGTTCGACGACGCGTTCGTGGTAACCGGCGCACAACCCGCGGTCGCCGGTAAAGGCGACGATCACCGCGCGCCTGGAATACGGGTGCGGCCGCAGGAGCGGGTTGAAGGACCACGGCGTCAGCGCGGCCAGATCCAGGGTAACCTCAGCGATCTTTCTGGCATAAGGCCGCGCGGACTCCAGCCGTTCCTGCGCCTTCTTGAGCCGCGCCGCGGCTACCAGTTTCATGGCCCGCGTGATGTGCTGGATATTGCGAATCCCCCTGATCCGCTGGTTGATGCGGCGGATGGTGGGCATCGGCTCTCACCCCCGCTCGCGCCGCGCGCCGACGATGGCCAGATGCTCCCTGTACCGCCGCAGGGCGCGGTCCAGCGCTTCCGTGACCGTCCTGTCCAGCGCGCCGGTGCTCTGCAAGCGCGCGCGCACGGCCGGCGCGTCGGTCTGGAGAAAACGCAGGAACTCAGCCTGAACCTTCTTGATCTCGCGCGTCGGCGTCTCGTCAAAGTAACCGTTGGTCACGGCGTAGACGAGCACCACCTGGTCCTCCACCGCAAGCGGATGGTACTGTTCCTGCTTGAGGAGCTCGATGATCTTTTCTCCCCGGTTCAAACGGGCCTTGGTGGCCTTGTCCAGCTCCGCGCCGAACTGGGCGAAGGCCTCCAGCTCGCGGTATTGTGCCAAATCCAGGCGGAGGTGGGCCGCCACCTTTTTCATGGCCTGAACCTGGGCATTGCCCCCCACGCGCGAGACAGAGAGCCCCACATTGACAGCCGGCCGCTGGCCTGCAAAGAAGAGGTCGGAGGAGAGAATGATCTGCCCGTCCGTGATGGAGATGACGTTGGTCGGGATATAGGCCGAGACATCCCCGGCCTGCGTCTCCACGATGGGCAGGGCGGTCATCGATCCGCCCCCGTGCTCCGCATTCAGCTTGCAGGCCCGTTCCAGGAGGCGCGAATGCAGGTAGAAGACGTCGCCCGGGAAAGCCTCACGCCCCGGCGGACGGCGCAAGAGCAGCGAGATAGCCCGGTATGCCACGGCGTGCTTGGAGAGATCGTCGTAGACCACGAGCGCGTCGCGCCCGGCCTCCATGAATTCCTCCGCGATGGCGCAGCCGGTATACGGCGCCAGGTACTGCATGGGGGCGGGCTCGTCCGCGTTGGCCGCCACGACCGTGGTATACGACATGGCCCCCCGTTCCTCGAGGAGGGAGACGAGCTGGGCGATGGAGGAGGTTTTCTGGCCGATGCCCACGTAGACGCAGAGCACGCCCGTGTTGGCCTGGTTCAGGATGGTGTCCACCGCGATGGCCGTCTTGCCGGTCTGCCGGTCGCCGATGATCAATTCGCGCTGGCCGCGGCCGATCGGGATCATGGCGTCGATTGCCATGATCCCGGTCTGGAGAGGCACCTTGACGGGCTCACGCATGGCGATGCCGGGCGCGGGGCCTTCCACCGGCCTGGTCCGCAAGGCCGGGATGGCGCCCTTGCCGTCGATCGGGCGCCCCAGGGCGTCCACCACCCGGCCGAGCATGGCCTCGCCCACGGGCACCTCCACCACCCGGTGGGTGCGGACGACGATGTCGCCCTCGCGCACCGCGGTTTCGTCCCCAAAGAGCATGCAACCCACGTTGTCCTCTTCCAGGTTGATGGCCATGCCCAGGACGTTATGGGGAAAGGTGAGGAGCTCGCCGACCATGACGCGGTCCAGCCCGAAAACCCGCGCGATGCCGTCCCCCACCTCGAGCACGGTGCCGCTCTCGTGAAACTCCAGTTCCAATTGGTAGTGGCGGATTTGCTCCTTGATGGCGCCGATGATCTCCGTGGCCGAAATGTCCAAACCCACTCTCACCCCTGCCCCAACCGGACGCCGCCGATCATTTGCTCACCCAGGCGATGCAGGATGCCCATCACGCTGGCATCCAACAATTGATCCCCCCGGCGGATGACGATCCCCCCCAGGAGGTTCGCGTTGACACGGAATTCGGGATAAACCTCGACACCCAGGGCTTTCTTGAGCCCGAGGCGGATCTCCTCCCGCAGGTCTTCGGGCAACACCGCGGGCGTCGTGACGAAGACGACCTCGATACCCTGCCTGGCCAGGCAGGCATGGAGGGCGGCCTCGACGATCCCGCCAAGGAGCCGCTCCCGCCTGCGCTCGACCACGACGTGGAGAAAGGAACGAAATGTTTCGCCGGTCCGCCCGGCAAAAATCCGGTCGATGAGTTCATGCTTGACCTTGCGCGGCACGAGGGGATTGGCAAAGATCCCGCTCAGCTCGGCCTGGGCAAAAGCAACGTTCGCGGTCTTGAGGTCCTCGATCACCTCGGGCAGATCGCCGCGCTCCTGCGCGTATTCGGCCAATGCCTGCCCGTAGGTGAGCGCGGGTTTTCCTACGGCATCCATCTCTCACCCGTGGCCTCGCGCTCGGCCAAACCCTGCAGGAAGCTTTCGATGAAACGGCGATGGGCAGCCGGATCCATGCTCTCGCCCAAGACCTTGCCCGCCACGGCCATGACGAGGGCCACCACCTCCTGACGGACCTCGTCGACCACCCTGTCCCTGGCGTGCTGCAATTCGGCGCGGTTTCTCTCCGCCAGACGCGCCAGTTCCTTCTTGGTCTCGGCCAGTTTTTCCTGGCGGATCCTCTCGCCCTCGGCGCGCGCCTGCTCGATCAGCTCGAACGCCTGAGCCCGCGCGTCATCGAGGATCGTCTCGGCCTCCCGGCGTTGCTCGGCCGCTTTTTGGCGCTGATCCTCGATGGAATCGAGCTCCGACTGGATATGCTGCCGCCGTTTGGCGAGCATCCCGCGCACCGGCTTGAAAAGGAGGTAGCTCAAGCCCGCCACGAGCAGGACAAAGTTCAGGACGGCAAAAAGAAAAGTTTCCAGGCTAAGCTCACCCATGCCCATCCTCCCCCACCCCATGAACGACCTCGGGGCTCCGCACGCAAGGGCCGCACCTCTCTTGGCAGGCGGCCAAGGAAGCGGTCTCGAAACAACCGGCCGGAAAACACGGCGGCTTTTCCCGCCGCCTTACAGCAGCGGATTCGAGAAAAGGAGTATGAAGGCGATGACCAGTGCGATGATGGGCGTAGCCTCTACGAGGCCGATGCCGACCAGCATCGAACGGAATAGCGAGCCCTGCGCCTCGGGCTGCCGCGCCATGCCCTCGAGGGCGGCGGATACAACCCTGCTGTCTGAGATGGCGGCTACCGCCGCCGAGATCACCGTGATGGCCCCGACGGCGATGATGGAAATCATCTTGATGTCCAAGAAAAAGCACCTCTCTTTGGGTATCTGCCCGGCATAACGTTTAGTCTTCCACGGAAATCCCCACGTAGGCCAGGCTGAGTATGGTGAAGATGTATGCCTGAATGGCCCCGATGGCAACGGAGAATGCAAGCCAGAGCGTTGGTACGAACACCGGAGCCAGCATGTAAAGGATGGTGATCAGGACCTCGCCAGCGAAAATATTACCGAAAAGGCGCAGCGCCAGGGTGAGGGGGCGCGTGACCAGTTCCAGGAGATGCAGGAAGACGAAGAGGAAGTTCGGCTTGAAGAAATGCGCCAGCCAGCCGAACAGGCCGCGCTGCCCGATCACGGCGATCTGCATGGCCAGGACCACGGACACGGCCAGGCCCAGGGTGATGTTGAGATCGGCCGTGGGGGACTTGAGGCCGGGAATCAGGCCCGTCATGTTGGCCACGAAGATGTAGAACATCAATGTGGCAAAATATGGGAGGTAAACCAGGCCCTTTTCGCCGAGGTTCTCCAGGACCATCTTCTCCATGAATTCGACGATGATCTCCATGAATGCCTGGAGCCGTCCGGGGACTAGCTTCATGCGGCGGGTGGCGAAGAAGGCCAGGACGAGCAGGAAAAAGGATACGCCCAGGCTCATGAGGACCGTGTCGCCGTGGAAACGCAACCCGCCCACGCGCAAGATGCTGTGTTCCATAAAAGTCCTCCCGGCCAAACTCTCACCCCTCTCCGTGCCGAAACCAAAGGTCAAGTGCCAGGATCCTGGCCGGCAGGGCCAGTACGATCAGGATGCAGACCAAAAACAGCTCCGGTCGGGAAAAGATCCGCGCCGCCAGGGCTATCCCCGCGAGGTAACAACAGAGTCGGGTGATAAAGGTTAAGCCCAGAAAACGCCCCAGCCTGGATCGGCCCATCAACCGGGCCAGGCGGAAACGGCACCAACCAAAACCAAGGTCCAGGGTGATGAGCCCCAGGCCATACATAAAGGCGCCGGCGATACCGCCCTGCCAGACGCCCGCTACCGCCCTGAGGATCTGTCCGGTGAAGCTGCTAGCCGTCATTCTCTTTTTTTACTCACGCGCCCCGCCACGGCGAACATGGTGTACAAACCGATCCCCAGACCGAGGAAGATGCCTGCCAGGGTCCAGCGGGCCCCGGTGCCAAACTGCTTGTCCAACCGCAGCCCGACCACGAGGCCGGCCACGACGGTCAGGCCCAGGTTGAGCCCCAGAGTGCTGTACAGGCCGAGGTCCCGCCAGAACGTGTCCTTGGGGGGCTTGGCACCTTCGCCCATGCTTTCACCCACCGGGTCCCGCTCATATAGACAAATGATATGACTTTCACCCCTGAAAGTCAAGCTAGGGTAATGTTGCAGCACGAAACGCGGGCAAGCAAGGCGAAGTGTAGTTCAATCAGATGCGCGCACGCGGGTGGACGAGGCGGTAAACGGCCGAGGCGGCTCGGGTAAAAGGCCGAAGGCGTAAAGAAGGATGCCCGCGATGCGGTCCGCGGCACGGCCGTCGCCGTACGGATTCACCGCGTTGGCCATACGGGCGTACAGCTCGCCGTCCTCGAGGACCCGCCGCGCCAGGGCATAGATCCCCTCCTCCTCCGTGCCCGCCAGCGCCACCGTGCCCGCCTCGACGGCTTCCGGGCGTTCGGTCGTATCGCGCAACACCAGGACGGGGAGGCCGAAGACGGGCGCCTCCTCCTGTATCCCGCCCGAATCCGTGAGCACGAGGCGCGCCCCCGACATGAGCAGCACCATCTCATCGTAGTCGAGGGGGGGCAGGAGGTGCACGCCGGGCCGGCCGGCCAAGATGTCCCGCACCGTGCGCTGCACCGCCGGGTTTGGGTGTACGGGCATGACGAGGTCCAGCTCGGGATGGACTTCGAGGATAGCGGCCAGCGCCCGGCAGATGCCGGCCATCTTTACCCCCCAGTTCTCCCGGCGATGGGCCGTGACGAGGAGGTATGGACGGTCGATCTCCACGGTGCGCGGCCTGGTCACGCCTTGTTCCCGCAGGCGGGCCAGAGCGAGTTCCAGGGCGTCCACGACCGTGTTGCCGGTGACGAAGATGCGGCCGCTCTCGATCCCCTCGGCCAAAAGATGCGCCCGGGCCTGGGCGGTGGGCGCGAAATGAAGCTCGGCCAGAGCTCCGGCCAGGCGGCGGTTGGCCTCCTCGGGGAACGGCCGGTAGCGATCACCCGTCCGCAGGCCGGCCTCGACATGCCCCACGGGCAGCCGGTGGTAAAAGGAGGCCAGCGCGGCGGCAAAGGTCGTGGTCGTGTCCCCGTGCACCAGGACAATCTCCGGACGCTCCGCGGCCATGACCCGATCCAGCGCGGTCAAGGCCCTGGCGGTCAGGTCGGCCAGGGACTGTTCGCGCCGCATCAGGTCGAGATCGTGGTCGGGTCGGAGCTCAAAGAGCGTGAGCACTCTGTCCAGGAGCTCTCTGTGCTGGGCCGTGACCACGGTGATGACACGAAAGCGCCGGTCTGCGGCGAGCGCGCGGATGACGGGGGCCATCTTGATGGCCTCGGGCCTGGTGCCAAAGATCGGCATGACGCGGATGGGTCCCGTGTTTGCGCGCTGCAGGAGCAATGGACGGCCACCTCGTGACTATATCTGTATAATCTGTGAAATCTGTGGTTTAACCGGCTTAGGGTTCAGATCTAACGCTCTTACCTCTGCGGGGGCAGGGATTGATGTGTGCGGCCGTGCCACGCGGCCCGATCCACCCCCACCCGGTGCAGGCCCCAGGCGGCGCAGATCAGGAGCCCCGTAAGGAGGGTGACGCCGAGGTGCGCGGCCAGGCGGGCGAGGAAATTGGACCCGATGCCGAAAACGGCGCTGCAGGCATAGAGGAGCAGGACGGTCTGGCGGTGGTTGAACCCGAGGTAGAGGAGCCGGTGGTGGAGATGGCCGCGGTCGCCGGTGAAGATCGACTGGCCGTTCTGGCAGCGGCGAAAGACGGCCAGGGCGGTGTCGAAGAAGGGCACGGCCAGGGCGAGAAAGGGGATGGACATCGTCAGGGCGGCGCGCCCCTTCAAGGCGCCCGCCACGGTGATGAAACCGAGCACGAAGCCCAGGAAATGCGAGCCGCCGTCCCCCATGAAAGTGCGCGCGGGATGGAAGTTATAGGGCAGGAACCCGGCCGCGCAGCCGATGGTCAGGAGGCAGAGCAGGGCCACGAAAGGGCGCTGGACGCACTGGGGTAAAAAGAGGAGGTTCACCGCGGCGATGGCGCATACGCCGGCGGCCAGTCCGTCGAGGCCGTCGATGAGGTTGATCATGTTCATGAGGGCCACGACCCAAAAGACGGTGGCAGGCCCGGCCAGCCAGCCAAGATCGAACATGCCCCCCCAGGGATTGGTGAGGTAACGGATGCTGATGCCGCAGAGGGGGAGGATGGAAGCGGTGAAGATCTGACCGGCGAGCTTGATACCGGGTTTGAGGTCGTAGAGATCGTCCAGGAAACCGAGGACGAAAGCGGCCGTGCCGGCGAATACCGCGCCGGCCCTGGCTCCCGGCGGGCTCGGCGTGAGCGCGAGGGCCAGCATGAAACCCCCGAAAATGGCCAGGCCGCCCAGGCGCGGCACGGGCTTTTCGTTGACGCGCCGGCCGCCGGGTCTGTCCAGCACGCCGAGCCTGCGGCCGGCAAAGATCGCCGCCGGTCCCAGCGCCGCGGTCAAGCCGGCGGACAGGACGAGCGGCAGCAGATAATCCTTGAGCACCAGGACGACACCTTCCTCACTTGGTGCCAAAAAGGCGATCCCCGGCATCCCCGAGCCCGGGGACGATGTAGCCGTGTTCGTTCAACCGCTCGTCCACGGCGGCGAGGTAGATGTCCACCTCCGGGTGGCGCTCCCTGACCGCCGCGATTCCCTCGGGCGCCCCGATCAGGCACATCAGTTTGATGATGTTGGCGCCGCGTTCCTTGAGAAAGTCGATGCCGGCCACGGCGGAGCCGCCCGTGGCCAGCATGGGATCGACGAGGATGATCTCGCGATCCGGCAGATCGGATGGCAGCTTGCAGTAATAGGCCACCGGGCGCAGGGTCGCCGGGTCGCGGTAAACCCCGATGTGCCCCACCTTGGCCGTGGGAATCAGGCGGAGAATGCCCGCGGTCATACCGAGGCCTGCACGGAGGATGGGGATGACTGCGATCTTCTTGCCCGCCACGATCCTGGCGCGCGCCGGCCCCACGGGGGTCTCGACCTCAACCTCCTCCAGGGGAAAGCTCCTGGTCACCTCGTAGGCCAGGAGCATGGCAATCTCCTCCACCAGTTCCCGGAATTCCTTCGGCCCGGTCCGGCGGTCGCGCACCATGGTCAGTTTGTGCTGCACCAGGGGATGATCGATCGCGTGCACTCCCGTCAAATCAGTCCCTCCCAGGACCTGCGCGATTTGTGTGCCTCTCCTCGAGCGCGGTGATCTTTGCGACGCGGCGCGCGTGGCGCTCCCCCAGGTATTTGGCGCCCAGGAAGGCCGCGACCACTTCAAGCGCCAAGCCCGTGCCGACGACCCGTTCCCCCATGGCCAGAACGTTGCAGTCGTTGTGCTCGCGCGCCATACGGGCGGAAAACGTATCGTGGCAGACGGCGGCCCTGATGCCGGGGACCTTGTTGGCAGTGATGGCCATGCCCAGCCCCGTGCCGCAGATGAGGATGCCCAACTCGCACCGGCCCCCGGCCACGGCCTCGGCTGCCAACAGCGCCTGATCGGGGTAATCGACGGGATCCGGCGTGTGGACGCCCAGATCGCAAACTGCGACGCCCGTCTCCTCCATGTATTTCTTCACAGCTTCCTTGAGCCTGAAACCGGCGTGGTCGCAGGCAAGCGCGACAGTCAAACAAATCCCCCGTTCCACCCTGAAAAAGATGCAATAAACCTGTTTCTACTAAGAATTATACAAAATACACGAAAAAAATCAGATAAAACCGCTATTTCGTGTCTTTTAAGGGTATTTCGTAGTCAAACATCCTTGTATTTAATGTTTTATGGTGTTTTTCACAGCCATGCTAGATATCGGCCAACGAAGCCTGGATCTTACCGACCACCTTGGCCAGCTCGTCCTTGATCTCCCGCGCGCAAACCTGGTAGGCCTCGAGATCCTGCCCGAATGGATCGTTGATCTCCAGACGCGACAGGGCGTGATGAATGCTCTCCAATTCCTTCCGCTCCTCGCTCGTCTCGAGGAGCATTTGATGCTCGATGCCGCGCAGCTCGCCGTCGATCTCCCGCATCTCGCGCATGAGAGCGTGGAGCCGCGACCTGAACTCCTCGAACCTGGGCGCCAGCTTTTTCAGAAACTGCCGCCGCCGCTCCTCCAGCGCCTGCCGCAGGCGATCCGCCCGGCCGATCATCTCCTCGATCTCCCGCACGCCCTCGGCGAACTCCCTGAGCGTAAAGACCTTGCCCTTGGCCGCCGGCGCCAGGCTCAACACGGCTTTTTTTTGGTCGTAAGTCATGGTGAGGATCAGATCGGCCTCGCGCGCGAGGTCGGCGGTGAGCTTCTTGGCGCGGTGTTTGGAGAGATCGATACCCTCCTGCCCCATGACCTTGATGGCCAGGGACGAAGCCGATTCGCCCGCCACCGCCCCCGTGCCCGCCGAGAGCACGGTGATCTCGGCCGCCTTCTCACCCAGGTTCTCGGTGAGCATCTTGCGCAACAGGGCCTCGGCCATGGTGCTGCGGCAGGTGTTGCCCGTACAGACAAAGAGCACCTTCCGGATCAGATTCAACCTCCCGATGGGAAGTATTGGCAGCGGCAGGCCGCCGCACAATCAACCACTATTCTGCGCGATTATGGAAAAATCCTCTTTGTGGCATGCGCGGGCGAAAGCGGCGGGAAAGTATATGGGCGGCGCGGGACGGCACCATATTCATCGGCCGGGCCTGCGGTGGGGAGAAGAAATGCGGGAACGGGAATTGCCAGGGAGATCGGATGGTCGGATAGGAAGGTGATATGCTTTGCGTTATCTGCGGCCGGCATCGACGCTCCGCGATCCGAGCCGCCGGGTGACGGGTTTTGCCGCGGCCAAGCTGAACCGCAATCCAACCAGCCTGCGGCCGACGGATCTCGGCCGCCTGGGAGGGGAAATGGCCCGCCGCATGGTCGAGGCGGCTCTGGCCTACCTCACCGAGCGCGCCGTGGCCGAAACGCGGGCCTCGTTCGCCAAGGCGGCCTTTGGCGACCGGGAAAGAGATGTCACCCGCCCCGGGCAAAAAGCATAAAATACGGCCGGATCATGCCAAAGACAAAGGCGGTGGAGGCATCTTGGCCAAGAAGCCGGCCGTGCTCTACCCGTATCCCGCCGTGCAGTATATCCCGTTGCTCCTCACCAAGATCAGCGAGGGGGAATGGACTCCGCCGCCCGGCCTCAATCGGCCGGCTCTCCTGGTGGGCCAGAACGATCCGAAATGGCGGGAATTGCTCAGGCAATGCTACGGCCTGACCATGCCCCCCTTGACCTTGGGCAGCGGAGAAGTTTTGCTGCTCGTTGTGAACATGCGGCTTTGCGAGCTGAAATACCGCGGGAACTTTGCCACGGGTTTGGCCGCGCCGTCCCCGGGACGGCACGAACTGTACCGCTTGAACCAGCGCGTTTTTTATAAGGACAGGGTCATTTTTGAGATCTTCGCGGAGGACGGCACGCGCCTTGTCTGGCAACCCTGGGACCGCCATCCCGCGCAGGCCGGCCGCGATCAGTCACGGGCAAGCGTGGCGCGGCAGGTGCTCAGCCCGCGCCGGCTGCCTCACCCAGGTTGAAGGAACGCCTGTGCAGCCGCGAGGGTCCCAGCTCACGCAGGGCCTCGTAGTGCTCGGGCGTGGCGTAGCCTTTGTGCCTGGCGAATCCGTAGCCCGGGAAAACCCGGTCATAACAGACCATCATGCTGTCGCGCGCCACCTTGGCGATGACGGAGGCCAGGGCGATGGAGAGGCAGAGGGCGTCGCCGTGCACGATGGCGCGCTGCGCCACTCGATACTCGGGCAAAGGCACGGCGTCGATCAGGACATGGTCCGGCGGCGCGGCCAACCGGCGCAGGGCGCCGAGCATCGCCCGCCTCGCCGCCTGGTAAATGTTGATCTCGTCCACCACCGCGGCTTCCACCACCCCGAGCCCGAACTCCACACCCGCCGCGAGGGCCGCCCGGCAGATCTCATCCCTGAGACCGGGCGAGAGTTTCTTTGAATCGTCGAGGCCGGGCAGGAAGAGCCCGGGCGGCAGGATCACGGCCGCGGCGACCACTGGCCCCGCTAGAGGCCCTCGGCCAGCCTCGTCGACGCCGGCGATCCGCTTGCACCCGCCGGACCAGAGCTCCCGTTCCACAGAGAGCATCCCGTCCTGCCTTTGTCTTTCCATCTCCAGTGTCCGGCGGCTCATGGCGGATCCTCGAGCGTGATCCGTCCGAGGCGGCCGGCTCTGAAGTCGCCGAGCACTGCGGCGGCGGCCCGTTCGCAATCCACGCGGCCGCCGGACAGGAAACAGCCGCGGGCCCGGCCAACCGCCTCCAGATCGGCCTCTCCGTCCCCGGTCGGGGCCACGCCGTAACGCTCGGCCAATCGCCCGGGATAGCGCCGCTCCAAGAGGGCGATGGCCTCCCGGGCCAGGCTCTCCCGGCCGCGGATCTCGTCCCGGATCGCGGCGGTCAGGGCAAGAAGCAGCGCCGCGTGGGGATCATCCAGGCGGGGCCGGAGAAGGCCCGGGGTATCCAGGACTTCCAGGTCGGGCCGGGCCCTGACCCACTGCCGCGCGCGCGTCACGCCCGGCTTGTCGCCCACCGCCGCCGCCCTCCTGCCTGCCAGCCGGTTCAAGAGGGATGACTTGCCGACGTTCGGAATGCCCAGCACGGCCAGGCGCACAGGCCGCGCCGTCCTGAGCCTCCGCCTCCCCGCCTCCAGGCAGGCCTCGAGTAGTTCCTGCATGCCGCGGCCGCCGCGGGCATCCAATATCACGGCCCGTCCAAGGCTGGCGGCCCAGGAGGCGGTGGCCGGCGGGTCGGCGAGATCGGCCTTGTTCAGGGCGTAGATCGCCGCGCGCCGGCCCAGCAGTTCCTCGAGCCCATGCCCGAGGCTTGCCCGCGGAATGCGGGCGTCGAGAAGGATGACCCCCACGTCCAGGGCTGGCAAAAGGGCCATGATCTCGCGGCGGGCTTTGGCCATGTGGCCGGGGTAGTAGCTTTCGGCCAACAGCGAACCTCCAAAAACGCAGGCCGCCCACGGAAGGCGGCCTCCATCTCATTCCTGGATCTTTTTGCGCTCCGTGATGCGGGCGCTCTTGCCGGACCGCCCCCGCAGGTAGTAGAGGCGCGCCCGCCGCACCCGGCCCCGGCGGACGATTTCGATGCGATCAACCATGGGTGAGTGCAGGGGAAAGGTCCTCTCGACCCCGACCCCCTGGGAAATCTTGCGCACCGTGAAAGTCTCGCCGATCCCCCCGCCGCGCCTGCGCGTGACGACGCCCTCGTAGACCTGGATTCGTTCGCGCCCGCCCTCGACCACCTTGACGTGCACCCGGACGGTATCGCCCGGATCGAATCCGGGGTGATCCTGGCGCAACGGTTCGCCCAACAGCCGTTCGATGTTATTCACGCCCGATCCTCCTTTCCTTTTGCGGCGCCTCGCGGTAACAATCCCGCCGCCGCCAGCATTTCCCTTTCGTCATCCGTCAAACCGGCCTTGTCGATCAGATCCGGCCGCCGCTCCGCCGTGCGGAACACGGCCTGTTCGCGCCGCCAGGCCGCGATACGGGCGTGATCCCCGGAGAGCAACGCCTCCGGCACGCGGAGTCCCCGGTAGTCCGCGGGCTTTGTATACTGCGGGTAATCCAGGAGTCCCGCGGCGAACGAGTCGTCGGCCGCGCCGCCGGCCGCGCCCAGCACGCCCGGGATCAGCCTGACCACCGCGTCAATGAGGACCATGGCGGGCAATTCGCCGCCGGTCAGGACATAATCGCCGATCGAGATCTCCAGATCCGCCAGATGCTGCCTGATACGCTCGTCGAATCCCTCGTAGTGCCCGCAGATCAGGATGAGATGCTCGTTTTTTGCCAACGAGGCCGCGATCTCCTGGGTCAAGGTCCGCCCCTGCGGCGTCAAAATGATGACGCGGGGTTCCGGCCCCCCGGCGCGCCGGAGCGCGTCCACCGCGGTAAAGATCGGTTCCGGGCGGAGCAGCATGCCGCCGCCGCCGCCGTACGGAGTATCGTCGACCGACCGATGCCTGCCCAAGCCGTAACGCCGGAAATCGACGAGATGGATCTCCACCTTGCCCTGCTGTTGCGCGCGGGCCACCATGCTCTCCGCGAAAGGCCCGGCGAACATGGCCGGAAAAAGTGTCAGGACATCAATGCGCATTTCTGATCAACCCATGACGCCCGCGCGGGCGTCGATCACAATTCTCCCGCCGCTCAGGTCCACCTCGCGAATTGCCGCCTTGACCGCCGGCACGAGCAGCTCGCCCCCGCCCGCCAGGGCCACCACCAAAACGTCGTTGGCCCCTGTCGTCATGACCGACCTGACCGTGCCCAGCCTGGCGCCTTGCCCGTCTTCCACCGCGAGGCCGATGAGGTCGTCGTGATAGTAGCTGTCCGGCGGCAGGGGAGCGCGCTCGGCCGCCTTGACGCAGACCAGGGCGCCGCGCAACTCCTCGGCCTCCGTGATGCTTTTCGACTCGGCAAAATCCAGGACGGCATATTCCCCCTGCATGCGCCAGGCGGTCAGGGTGAGGGTGCGCCCGCTCCCATCCCGCCAAGCGGTCAGGGTGCGCAGATCCCCGAGGCGCTCCGGACTCTTTGTGAGGAGCGCGGCCTTGACCTGGCCCCGGTTGCCCTGGGGGCGCAGGATCTCGGCCACCGCGACCAAGTTTTCCGGCCACGGCGGGGTCATTCGGCCAATTCCACCATGACCTTTCTACCGTCGTGCAGGGCGCCGGCCTTGGCGACGATCCTGATCGCCCTGATCACCCTGCCCTGCCTGCCAATGATCTTGCCCATATCCCCGCTGGCGACCTTGATCTCGTAGAGCACCCGCCCGCTGGCACCCTCGTGCACACGCACCTCCACTTCCTCGGGCGCATCCACCAGGGCGCGGGCGATGGTCTCGAGCAATTCCTTCATCGCCGATCGCCCCTTCCGTCACTCGGCCGCCGGCTGTTCCCGCTGGTCCACGCCGGCCTGGCGAAACAGTCTCCGCACGGTGTCGCTGGGTTGCGCCCCGCGAGAAAGCCACAGGGCCGCTTTTTCCTTGTCCACCACCAACTCGGCCGGATCGGCTATCGGGTTGTAGTGGCCGATAATCTCGATAAAACGTCCATCACGCGGCGAACGGGAATCCGCCACCACCAAGCGGTAGAACGGCCGCTTCTTGGCGCCCATCCTTCTCAGTCGTATCCTCGTCGCCAATTCCTCACCTCCTTCCACACATCACACCGCTTTAAAAGCGCTGTGAAAAACCGTTCTTGGACCGATAAACATGTAAAACAGGGAACGATATCACAGGTCATCAATAAAGATAATCTAATAGACAAATAATCCGTGTAAATCCTGAAAATCATGTTAATCCTGTTAAACCGGTTCTTATTACGTAATTCCGAAGGGCAGCTTGGGAAGGCGTCCGCCGCGGCCTTCGGCTAATTGGCGCATGAGTTTCCTGCTCTGCTCGAACTGCTGCAGCAGCCGGTTGACCTGCTGCACGCTGGTGCCGCTCCCCCGGGCGATACGCCGCCGCCGGCTGCCGTTGATGATCTGGGGGCTCTGCCTCTCACCGGGGGTCATGGACCTGATGATGGCTTCGGCGCGGGAAAGCTCCCTGCCGTCGAGTTGCAGCCCCTTGAGCTCCTTGGCCGGCATCCCGGGCAGCATGCCCAGGATGTGCTCCAGGGGGCCAAGTTTACGCATCTCCTGCATCTGGCCGAGAAAATCCTCGAGCGTGAATTCGTCCTTGCGGAGTTTGGCCAGCATCTCCCGGGCGTTTTTCTCATCCACGTTTTTTTGGGCCTGCTCGATCAGGGTCAGGACGTCGCCCATACCGAGGATGCGGGAGGCAATCCGGTCGGGATGAAAGACCTCGAGCTGATCCAGCTTTTCACCCATGCCGGCGAACTTGACCGGCGTGCCCGTGACCGCCCTGATGGACAGGGCGGCGCCGCCCCTCGTGTCGCTGTCGAGTTTGGTGAGGATCAGGCCCGTGAGGCCCAGGCGCTCGTTAAACGCCTTGGCCGCGTTGACGGCGTCCTGTCCTGTCATGGCGTCCACCACGAGCAGGATCTCCTGCGGCCGGACGGCTTCCTTGATCCGGGCCAGTTCCTGCATGAGTTCGTCGTTGACGTGCAGCCGCCCTGCCGTGTCCAGCACGACGTAGTCCACGGCCAACCTGGCACCTTCTGCGACCCCGGCGGCGCAGATCTCCACCGGCCCCTTGCCCGGCAGGGTAAAGACCCGTGTCTCGACCTTTTCCCCCACGACCTGCAATTGCCTGACGGCGGCGGGACGCTGGACGTCCGCGGCCACCAGCAGAACCTGCCGGCCCTGGCAGCGCAGATACAAGGCGAGCTTGCCGGCCGTGGTCGTCTTGCCCGAACCCTGCAGGCCGGCAAGCATGATCACTGCGGGAGGCCTGGCCGCCGGCAGCAAGCGGGCCTCCTCCGCCCCCAAAAGCCCGGTCAGCTCCTCGTGGACGATCTTGATCACGTGCTGGGCCGGGGTCAGGCTGGCCAGGATCTCCTGGCCGACGGCCCTCCCCCTCACCTTGGCCACAAAGTCCTTGACCACGAGGAAATTGACATCTGCCTCGAGCAGGGCTACGCGCACCTCGCGCAGGGCCTGATCCACATCGGTCTCGGTCAGCCGGCCCTTGCCGCGCAGCCGCCGAAATGTCTCCTGGAGCCTCGAGGAAAGGGCCTCCAAGAACAAGGCGGTTCATCCCCCGTCGTCGTCATCGTATTTTTCCGTATCGTTCAATCCCGCCGCAGCCCGCGCGGCTTCCTGCAGGATCTCCCCGGCCCGGGCATCGTCCCGGCCGAGAAGCGACCGGGCTTCCTCGATGCCGTCGGCCAGAGCGGCGATCGCTGCGCGCTGCCGCCGCTCCCGCCGCTCGAGGCCGAGCTTTTTTTCGTACCCCTCGAGCAGGCGCACTGATCTGCCGATCAGGTCGTGGACGGCCTGGCGCGACGTGGCCCAGGCCTCGGCGATCTCGTGCAGGGACCAGTTCTGGAGGTAGTAGAGATCGACGGCCTCCCGCTGCCTGGCCGTGAGCAGCGGGCCGTAGTAATCGAAAAGGAGCCCGACGCGCACCACCCGCTCGAGATCGTCCGGCACACGATCACCTCAAGGAGTTTGTGCGGCCAACGCGATTCTCGACCGCCGGAGGGCAAATTATGGCATCATGAGTCGCATGGCACCACGATACATGGTGCTGTTGGTATTACTCCGACGACTCCCGAGTAAAAAACCCTGTCAAGCAAGAATACTTAACAGGGCAAGTATAGCGGATAACAGGGGTCGCTGTCAAGATGAACCATCGCGTCTGTCCGCCACCCCACTACTCCCGCAAAGCTTCCGGCGGGTTACTACGCCAGCTTTTTCAGATACACCCTGCGCCGTTTGTGCTGCCTGGCCTCGTAGTGCTTCCAGAAGGCCTGGACGTTCTCGTTCGTCTCGAGCTCGGGGTTGCTCTCCCCGCGGGTGATGCCGTTCTTGATGCAGGCCTTGGTGATCTCGTTCATGAGGAGGGCGTTGACGCCTTTCTTTTGCAGATCGGGGCGCACCGCCACGAGGTACAGGTCCAGGCAGTCGTTCCGCCTGAGGGCTGCGAGCAGGCGGAGGAAACCGAGTGGAAAGAGCCTGCCGCCGGATTTCCGCAGGGCATTGGAGAGCGACGGCATGGCGATGCCGATCCCAGCCAATGCCCCCTGTTCGTCCAGGATGATCTTGGTGTAGTCCGGGCTGATAAAGCCGAAATACTGCTTGGTAAAGGCCTCGATCTGCCTGTCCGAGAGCGGCACGAAGCCGTAGAGATCCTTGTAGGCCTCGTTGATCAGCGCAAAGGCGGCGCGGGCATAGGGCTTGAGATCCTTGGCCCGGCGGGCGTCCAGGAGCCTGAGCTTGAGGCGCTTCATGACCGCCCGCGAGACGCGCTCGACGCTCTCCGGCACCTCCGCCGGCACCCTCAGCTCGTACTCCACCCAGTCGACATCCTTGGCGTAGCCGAGCCTTTCCAGGTGGGCGGGATAGTAGGGGTGATTGTAGATCGTGACCATCGTGCCCGGCACGGCGAATCCCTCCACGAGCAGGCCCTCGCGGTCGAGATCGCAAAAGCCCAGGGGGCCGTGGATGCCCGTCATGCCCCTCTCCCGCGCCCATGCCTCGACCGTTTCGACGAGCGCCCGGGAAACCTCGGCGTCGTCCACGAAGTCCAGCCAGCCAAAGCGGATGTAATCCTGCCCCCACTTGGCGGAGTGCTGATGGTTGATGATCCCGGCGATGCGGCCCGCGACCCTCCCGTCCTTGTAAGCCAGCCAATACCTGGCCTCGCAGTGCTCAAAGGCGGGATTCTTCTCCCGGCGCAGGGTTTTCAGTTCGTCCACGCGGAGGGGGGGCACCCAGTATTTGTTGCCCGCGTACAGCGCGTGCGGAAAAGAGACAAACCTGCGCAAGTCGCGCCCTGTTTTGACTTCCCTGATCTCGACCAACTCCCACACCCCTTCCGTCCTTTGTGCCCCGCGCCCTTGCGCCAATCTGTCCTCATCATATCTTATTCATAAACAGAAAGCCAGCTTGTATTAGGCCTCCGCGAAAAGCGCCGCCACGAACTCCTCGGGCACGAAGGGACGGAGATCGCCGGCGCTTTCACCCACGCCGATCATGGCGATGGGCAGCCGCAGGCGGTCGGCCAGGGCCACGATCACGCCCCCCTTGGCCGTGCCGTCGAGCTTTGTGAGGATCGCCACCTCGCTCCCGGCGGCTTCGCGAAAAACCTCCGCCTGCTGCAGCGCGTTCTGGCCGGTGGTGGCGTCCAGGACCAGGACCACCTTGAGCGCGCGCCCCTTCAGGTTGGCCTCGACCACGCGCCGCACCTTGCGCAGTTCCGCCAGGAGGTTGGCCTGGGTGTGCAGCCTGCCCGCCGTGTCGATGAGGACAACGTCGTAGCCCCTGGCCTCGGCCGCGGCCAAACCGTCGAAACAGACGGCGGCCGGATCGGCCCCCGCCTGATGGTGGATGACCTCCAGGCCCAGCCGCTCACCCCAGATCTGTAACTGCTCGGTGGCGGCGGCCCTGAACGTGTCAGCCGCCACGAGGAGGACCCTGAGGCCGTCGCGGCGCATCAGCCCTGCCAGCTTGGCCAGGGTGGTAGTCTTGCCGACCCCGTTGACCCCCACGAAAAGGTAGACCACGCCGCGGGCGTGCGGATCGAGTCCGCCACCGGCCCCGGCCAGGATCGCCAGGATCTCACGGGCCAGGATCTCCTTGACGCGCCGCGGCTCCGAGGCTCTCTCCCTGGCGACTTGCTCCCGCACGCGGGCGAGGAGCTTGTCCACGGTCAGAACACCCATGTCAGCCTGGATGAGGAGGGCCTCAAGGCCGGCAAAGAACTCCTCGTCCAGCCTGCCGCGTCCGATTAGTTCCCCGAGCGGCCGCATAATCTGCTGCCGCGTGCGATACAGGCCGGCCTTCAAACGGTCGAGCCAGCCGGTCTCAGCCATCTAGACCGCTTCCTCCCGTAACTGCAGGGAGATGAGCTTCGAGACGCCCATTTCCTCCATGGTCACGCCGTAGAGAGCGTCCGCCAGCTCCATTGTACCCCGGCGGTGCGTCACGACGATGAACTGCATGCGCCGGCTGAAACTCGAGAGCAGCTCCGCGAACCGGGCCACGTTGGCCTCGTCCAGCGTGGCGTCGATCTCGTCGAGGATACAGAAAGGCGACGGCTTGACCTCCAGGATGGAAAAGAGCAGCGCGATGGCGGTCATGGCTCGTTCGCCCCCGGAGAGCAGGGAGAGGCTTTGCAGCCTCTTGCCCGGGGGCTGGGCCACGACCTCGATGCCGGATTCCAGGGGATTCCCGGGATCGAGGAGCAGGAGATCGGCCTTGCCGCCGGCGAAGAGCTGCCGGAAGAGGCTGGTGAAGACCTGCCTGACCGCCTCGAAGGTGTCAAGGAAACGCCTGCCGATCGTCCGCTCGATCTCGGCGATGATGTGCTGCAGGGACTCCTTGGCCCGGCAGAGGTCGTCGCTCTGCCGCCGCAGGAAGTCGTAACGCCCGCGGACCCCCTCGTAATCTGCGATGGCCCCCGGGTTGACGGGGCCCAGGGCGCGGATCTCGGCGCGCAGGGTCTCGATCGCGGCCGCCGCCTCGCCGCGATCCATATCCCAGTCCGCCTCGATCTTTTCTTCCCAACCCGGCCCGTATTCCTCGAGGAGATGCGCGCGGTGGCTCTCGGTCCGCACCCGCCATTCGCCGAGCGAGAGTTCGAACCGGTGTATCTGTTCCGCCAGGCCCTGCCTCTCCCGGCGCAAGGCGCGGAGGCGCGCCTCGTCCTTCCTCTGCGTCTGGCCGGCGCCGCTCCGCGCCGCCTGCGCCGCCGCCAGGCGCAGCTCGGCCTCCTCCCTCTCCCCGGCAAGGGCCGCGAGGGATCCCGCCAGGCGGGCCTCCTCTTCCGCCAAAGCGCCGGCCGCGGCCTGGGCCTCGCCCGCCTCGCGCGAGACCGCGGCAAGGCTCTCGTCGAGTTCCGCCAGTTGGCGCTCTGTCTCGGCCAGGCTCTCGCGGTGTTTCTTCTCCTCCTCGGTCTTGGCGGCAAGTGCCACGCGGTGGTCGCCCAGGGCCGCCACGGCGGCTTCTCTTTCCTCGCGGCGGTTCTGCAGCTCGCCCGAGACGCTCTCCAGCTCCGCGCGCCGCCGGGCCAGGTCGGCTTCCGCGGCGGCCAGCTCCTCCCGGCAGGCTTTCACCTTTTCCGACAGTTCGCCGGCTCTCGCCTCCTGTTCCGCGGCCTGGTAACCAGTCAGGGCTTCCTCCTCACGCAGGCGATCCCGCTCGGCCGCCAGGTTCTCGAGGGCCTGGTCCGCGGCGGCAAGAGCTTGCGCAAGTTCGCGGCGTTTTGTGCCCAGTTCCACAAGAGCCGCCTCGATCCGGGCTATCTCCTGTCTGGTCCGGTCGGCCTCACCCGTGCCCTTGGCCAAAAAGCTGATAGCCGCGTCCTTCTCCTTGCGCAGCCCCTCTATCTCGCGCTTTCGCCCCAGGATCTGGATTTTGCGCTGATCCAGGGCGCCCCCGGTCATGGCGCCGCCGATGCCGATGATCTCGCCTTCAGTGGTGACGATGCGATGCACCTTGCCCGTGCGCTTGGCCAAGGCCACCGCTGCGGCCAGGTTCGGCGCCACGATCGTGTTGCCGAGGAGGTGATCGATGATGCCCTTGTATGCCGGGTCGTATGTCAGGAGATCGGGTGCGAGGTCAGCGCCATGCTCGCGCAGGGCCTCAGCCAGAGCGGCACCGGAGGCGCGGCTGCCCCGGACCATGTTCAGGGGTAAAAAGGTGGCCCGGCCGCGCCCGGAACGCTTGAGATAGGCGATGGCCGCCTGGGCCTGCCCGTCGTCCTCGATGACGACGGATTGCAGGGCGGAACCGAGCGCTGTCTCCATTGCCACCTCGTAGCCGGGCTTGACGGTGACCAGCTCGGCCACGAGGCCCCGGATACTGCGCGCGAAAGGTTCGTTTTTGGCCTCGACCAGCACGCTCCTGACCCCGGGAAAGTAACCCTGGTAGGTGCGTTCCATCTCTTCCAAGAGGCCCAGCCGCGATTCGAGGCCCCTGATTCTTTCCCGCCATTCCTGGTTCTTGCCGTCCAGACCCGCCAGTGACGCTTGCAGGCCGGCGCGTTTTTCCCGCAGGGCCTGCTCCTCCCCGGCGGCGCGCGTCTCCGCCTCGGCTCTCAGCGCGCGCTCCTCCTCCGCAGCGGCCAGCCGTTCGGCGATTAGCGCCGCGCGTTGGCCCAGGTCGCCGCGCTTGCGGTCCAGCTCCGCGCGGGCCTGCTCGAGGAACCTGGCCTCGGTCTCCGCGGACTGGAGGGTGTTCCTGACCCCTGCCACACGGTTCATGTCCTCGATGATCTCCGCCTTGAGTCCTTCCTCCCGCCCGAGCAAGCCGCGCAGGTCGTCCTCGCGCGAGATGATGCGGCCCTCGGACTCGGCCAGGGCCGCTGCGATCTCGTCCCGGGCCAGGCCCGCCTCGCGCAGCGCCCGCTCCTGCCCGGCGTATTTCGCAACCAGCGCCTCCCGGCGCGCGCGCAGACTCTCGCATTGCGCGGCCAGGATCTGGATCCGTTCGCCCTGCGCCCGCGCTTTTTCACGGATCACTTCCTGGCGGCCCCGTTCCTGCTCGGCGCGGTTGTCGCACAAAAAAACCGCCTGCTGGCAACGGTCCACTTCTTCGTTCAAGGCGGCCCCCTTTTGCTTGGCCTCCTCGATGCCTGCCTCGAGCGCGGCCTCCTCCAGCGCCAGCTCGCCGTCACGCTCGCGGGCCCGGTCGAGCCCCGCGCCGGCCCGTGCGATGTTCTCGTCCAGCACGGCCAGCTCGTGGCCCACGAGGTTAATCTCGAGCGCGGTCAATTCTCCCTGGAGCCGCCCGTGCTCCTCAGCCTTGAGGGCCTGCTCCTGCAAAGGACCCAACTGGCTCTCCAGCTCGGTGATGAGGTCCATGACCCTGACCAGATTGGCCTCCGTCTCCTCCAATCTGCGCATAGCCGCGGCCTTGCGGAGTTTGTACTTGACCACCCCGGCCGCTTCCTCAAAGATCGCCCGCCGGTCCTCGGCCTTGGCCGAGAGGATGGCGTCGATCTTGCCCTGCCCGATGACGGAATAAGCCTCCTTACCGAGGCCCGTGTCGAGGAACAGCTCCTGGATATCCTTCAGCCTGACCGGGGCCTTGTTGATGAGGAACTCGCTCTCTCCGGACCGGTAGAGCCGCCGGGCCACCGACACCTCGCTATAGGCCAGCGGTAGGTAGCCGTCGGTATTGTCCAGGACCAGCTCCACCTCGGCTAGGCCCAACTGTTTGCGGTTGTCGCTCCCGGCAAAGATGACGTCCTCCATCCTGGCGCCCCGCAGGGCGCGCAGGCTTTGCTCGCCCAGGACCCAGCGCAGGGCGTCGGCGATATTGCTCTTGCCGCAGCCGTTGGGGCCGACCACGGCTGTCACCCCGGGCTGGAACGCGATCTCGACCTTGTCGGCAAAGCTTTTGAAACCGAAGAGCTCCAAGCGTTTGAGATACAAGCGGTAATCCCCTTTTTTGGGACTTGGCGGTCCGGGATAATCTTACCATATGCCCGTGGAAAAATCGAGGCAGGCTTGAGGTCGCATGACCGTGCTCCTAGCCCACACTGACCTCGATGGCGAGATCAGTGCGTTTCCTGGCCTTGAGAGGCAGGTCGGGATTGAGCAGGGACCCGTAACGATGGATCAGGCGGCGCAGTTTAAGGCGCGCGCGGGTGCGGGCATTGTCCACCACCTTGGCCGCCACGCCGAGCTTGGCCTGGATCTCGCCTGCCGGCCAACCCTGGAGCAGCAGAGCCATCACGGCATACTCCACGCTGGAAAGATGGGCCTCGAGCACGAGGCGGAGCCTCTCCTCGGACCAGGAGCGGAGGAGGATGTCCTGCGGATCCGTTTCTCCGGCGGCCGGAAGATCAAAGGCCGTTGCGCCGTCCTCCCCCGCGCGGAGGGCATTGAGGGAAAGAGCGTGGGTGAGCATCCTGTGCTTGCGGGCCAGCCCCTGCTTGAGCACGTTGGCCACCCGCCTCAGGATGCAGATATAGGCGAACGTGCTGAACTTGACCTTGTAATGCCCGGGATCGAACTCGTTGATGGCTTTCAGGAGACCGATCGCGCCTTCCTGGCAGAGATCCTCGTAATCACGGCGGCCGGCGCAGTGCGCGATCACGATGTGGTGTACCATGGGGAGATACTTGCCCACGAGGGCTTCCTTGGCCGCCTCATCCCCGGCCCTGTCGCGGTCGAGCAGGGCCCGGTCGATCGACTGGTTGTCCTCCCCTGTCAAGCGGGACCACCTCCCGCTAAAGCATATGGGGCGGTTGTCCCGATCATGAGCCAAGATCTGGAAAGTGGAACCCGGCCCGCGGTGTGCCGCGGCTTTGGCGCGCGAGACGCGGCCAGAGATCTGAGTTGCCTCGACGCCGGGATGGCGGCCAAAGCCGCAGACGGAAAAGCCCCCGTTCCCCGAGGAAGGGGGCTTGCGCCAGTCATGGCTTTTAGACTCAAGATCTAGCGGTTCTGGACCAGGAACTTGATGGCGGTTCTCTCCTCCCCGTCGATCTGCACCTCGGAAAAAGCGGGGATGCACACGAGGTTGACGCCGTTTGGAGCCACGAAGCCTCGGGCGATGGCGATGGCCTTGACTGTTTGGTTGACCGCTCCCGCCCCCACCGCCTGCAATTCGACCGCGCCTTTTTCCCGGATCACGGCTGCCAAGGCTCCTGCTACGGATTTAGGATTGGACTGCGCCGACACCTTGAGTACTTCCACTGCGTCAGTTGCCTCCTCCCGTTCCTACATGAATTGGGCCACGTCTGACGCCCGGCTTCGCCCCATTTTATTCAACAGTCGTAGGACAAATCCTCCTTTTGCTAACCTTGGGAGCCTATGGGGTAATGCCATGGACTGCCGGATACAGTCTTACCATATGACGCATGAAACCAGAGTTTGTGCTCCGGCGGTTAAAAAACGGGTTACGCGCACAGACTGTCAGGAGCCTGTGCGCGTAATGCCACGGACCACTAGATACAGTGTAACCGTGTGGCACTTGATACCAGAGTATGTGCTCCGAAAGCCACGAATCGGGTTAGTCGCACAAACTCTTAGCTGCCGGGTTTCATGCGCATGGCCGCCAGCGCTTGGCTTGCCGCCAATTGCTCGGCAGCTTTCTTGCTGTGGCCGCGGCCCTGGCCCAGCAGGCGTTCCCCGTCGTAAACCGCCACAGAAAACACCTTGCGATGGTCGGGGCCTTCCTCCCGCGTCAGGAGGTACCTGGGTTTGCTCCCCTTGGCCTGGAGGATCTCCTGCAACTCCGTCTTGTAGTCCGAAATGACGCCGGAGCGGGATGCCGCCTCGATAATCCCGGCCAACTGGGTGAGAGCGAACTCCTTAGCCGGCTCGAGGCCGCCCAGGACGTAAAAGGCCCCGATCACCGCCTCAAAGGCGTCGGCCAGGATGGAGTCCCGCTCCTCGCCCCCTGTGGCGGCTTCACCCCGTCCCAGCCTGAGATAACGGCCGAGCCCCAGTTCCCTGCCTCTCTGCGCCAATGCCTGCGCGCTGACGGACCTGGCGCGCATCTTGGCCAGGCTTCCCTCGGGCTCGCCGGGGAAACGCTTGTAAAAATACTCCCCCACGACGAGGCCCAGCACGGCGTCGCCCAAAAATTCCAATCTCTCGTTGTTTCGGCAGTTTTCCTCGTTGGCGAACGACCTGTGCGTGAGGGCGTTCGTCAATAGATCCAGGGCGGTCCTGGGAAAGCCGATCGCCTCAGCCAGTTCGTCAACTGGCACGGCCGCGCGCGGCCCGGCTCCCGCCCGTCTCGCGGAGGTCACCCGGACGACCACTTCCTAAAGGCCAAGCAGGCGTTGTGGCCGCCAAAGCCCAGCGAATTGGTGAGCGCCGTCCGCACGTCGGCCCGGCGTGCCTTGTTCGGTACATAGTCCAGATCGCAGTTGGGATCCGGGGTTTCGTAATTGATGGTGGGCGGTATGACGCCGCGCGAGAGAGCGAGCACGCAGACGGCGGCCTCAACGCCGCCGGCGGCACCCAGGAGATGCCCGGTCATGGACTTGGTGGAGCTGATGGCGACACGATAAGCATGCTCGCCGAGGGCTTTCTTGATGGCCATGGTTTCCACCCGGTCGTTCGGTTCCGTGGATGTGCCGTGCGCGTTGATGTAATCGACTTCGCCCGGCTCCATGCCCGCATCCGCCATCGCCTCCGTCATCGCCCGGGCCGCGCCCTCCCCCTCGGGATGGGGCGCGGTGATATGGTAGGCATCGCCCGTCAGGCCGATACCGGCCATCTCCGCGTAGATCCTCGCCCCGCGCCGGCTGGCGTGAGCCAGGCTTTCGAGGATGAGAACCCCGCAGCCTTCACCCATGATGAAACCGTCCCGCCCCGCGTCAAAAGGCCTGCTGGCCCGCTCGGGACAGTCGTTGTACCCCGTGGACAGGGCGCCGGCGGCACAGAATCCCGCAAAGCCAAGACCCGTGATGGCGGCCTCGGTTCCCCCGGCGATCATCGCATCGGCTGCGCCGCGCCGGATGAGGTGGTAGGCCTCGGCGAGGGAATGCGCCGCGGTTGCGCAGGCCGTGACGACCGAGGCATTGGGCCCCTTGGCGCCGGTGATGATGGATACCTGTCCCGAGGCCATATCGCCGATCATCATGGGAATGAAAAACGGGCTCACCCTGGAAGGGCCGCGCTCGAAAAAGATGCGGCATTGTTCTTCCAGGGTCTGCATACCCCCGATGCCGGAGCCGATGATCACTCCCGTCCGGTAGGCGTCGTCCCCGCTCAGGTCGAGGCCGCTGTCGTCCAGCGCCATCCTGGCGGCGCCCACGGCTAAATGACAGAACCTATCCATGCGCCGGATCTCTTTTTTTTCCATGTAATCGGCCGGATCGAAACCCTTGACCTCGCCCGCGACCCGGCAGGGAAGCGCCGAGGCGTCAAAGCGCGTCACCGGCCCGATCCCGGATCTCCCCTCGACCAGTGCCCGCCAGGTATCCTCGGTGTTGAGGCCCAGCGGGGTGATCAGCCCGAGACCCGTTACGACCACGCGTTCCTGCAATGTCGATCCCCCGTTCATGGAACCCTTGGGCTCCGTCCGCAAAAATGCCCGCAGATGTATTGGATATGGAAAGTCCCGTAGCTCTACCACGGGACTCTCGGCCAAGACGGGTTACTGTGCATTTTCCTTAATATAGTTCACCACGTCGCCCACGGTTTTGATCTTTTCCGCATCCTCATCGGGGATCTCGAGTTCGAACTCCTCCTCCAGCGCCATGACCAGTTCCACGACGTCGAGGGAGTCCGCCCCCAAATCCTCGACGATGTTGGCCTGAAGGGTAACAGCCTCCTCGTCGCATCCGAGCTGTTCGACGAGGATATCTTTGACTTTCTCAAAGAAATCCACCCATCTTCACCTCCTTCCGGAAACGATGGGATTCGGCGGAGAGGGTGACTCCGCAATCCTTACATCAGGAGCCCGCCGTCAACCTGCAGGACCTGTCCGGTGATGTAGCGCGCCTGGTCCGAAACGAGAAAAGCCACCGCGTGCGCCACATCTTCGGGCTCCCCCAGTGTTCCCAGAGGGATCAGCCGGAAGAGGTTCTCTCGTGCCTCCTCGGTCATGGCCTCGGTCATCTTGGATTGGATGAAGCCGGGCGCCACGGCGTTCACCCTGATATTGCGCGACCCCAGCTCCTTAGCCATGGCTTTGGTAAATCCTATCACCCCCGCCTTGGAAGCGGCGTAATTCGCTTGGCCTATGTTGCCCATCATGCCGACCACGGAGGCGATATTGACGATCTTGCCGCTCTTTTGCTTGAGCATGGGCCGCAGTGCCGCTTTGGTGCAATTCATGGTTCCCGTGAGGTTGACCGCCAGGACGTCCTGCCAGTCCTCTTCCTTCATCCGCAGGAGCAGGCCGTCCCGTGTGATGCCGGCGTTGTTGACGAGGATATCCAGCCGGCCGTAGGAGTTGAGACACTCCGCCACCATGGCCTCCGCATCGCAAAGCCGGGCCACATTGCCGACGATTCCCCTGGCGGTGTATCCTTTGGCGGCGAACTCGGCCGCGGTCTCCTCCACTCCGGGGAGGACGTCCTGCAGGACAAGACGCGCGCCTCCGGCACCCAGGACATCGGCGATAGCCCGGCCGATGCCACGCTGCGCCCCAGTTACAAGGGCCACCTGGTTGGCTAAGAACATATTACTAAACCTCCCCCAAAATTGCAAGAGCCTCTTTGCGGCTGGGTTCGTCCTCGATGTTGACGGCGCGGGCTTCACGGCTGATCCTCCTGACCAGGCCCGTGAGCACCCGGCCCGGACCTAACTCGGCAAAAACCTTAACACCCTGGCCGAGCAGGTATCGGACGGTTTCCTCCCAGCGCACCGGGGAGTATATCTGCTCCGCGAGCAGACGGCGGATCCCGCTGGGCTCCATGACGGGACGGGCGGTGACGTTCGCCACGACCGGGATCCGCGCCGGCCTCATCTCGACCCCCTCCAGCACCCGGGCGAACTCACCGGCCACCGGGCGCATGAGGGAGGAATGAAAAGCCCCGCTGACCTGCAGGGGCACCACCTTTGCCGCGCCGGCCTCCTTGGCCAGGCGGCAGGCTGTCTCCACCGCGCGGCTCTCGCCGGAGATCACGATCTGGCCGGGCGAGTTGAGGTTGGCCGCCTCGACCACGCCCCCGCCGGCCTTGGCCGCGTCCGCCAGCACTCCGTCGAGGCGCTCCGCGTCGAGGCCGATGACGGCCGCCATCGCGCCGCCCGCATGAGCGCCGGCCATGAGTTCGCCGCGCCGTCTGACAAGGCTGATCGCGGCTGGAAACGTGAGGACGCCCGCGGCCACCAGCGCGGCATACTCACCCAGGCTGTGCCCTGCCACAAAGCTCGGCGTAAGCGGGCCTCCGGCGGTCAAGGCCCGCAGGGCCGCGATGCTCACCGTCAGGATGGCGGGTTGGGCGTTCTCGGTCCGCCTCAGCTCGTCCTCGGGTCCGTCAAAGCAGAGCGCGCTTAGGGGAAAACCCAGGGCCGCGTCCGCCTCCGCAAAGGTATCCCTGGCCGCGGCGTCGGCCTCCCAGAGACTCCTGCCCATACCCACGGCCTGGGATCCCTGTCCGGGAAAGATGAAAGCCGGGCCGCTCACGCCGTCGCACCACCCTCGCTTTTGCTCCAGACGAGGACGCTGGCGCCCCACGTCACGCCGGCGCCGAATCCCACCAAAAGCAGGCGGTCGCCCGGGTGCAGGCGTCCCGCGCGCGAAAGCTCCCAGAGCGCGATCGGGATGGAGGCGGCAGAGGTGTTGCCGTAGCGGTCAACGTTTACATAAACTTTCTCCATGGGCAGATCCAGCCGCTTGGCCGCTGCTTCCATGATGCGGATATTGGCCTGATGGGGTACGAACAGGTCGATCTCGTCCTTGCCGAGCCCCGCGCGGCGCAGCACTTCCTCGGCCGCCTCGGGCATGATGCGCACCGCGAACTTGAAGACCTCGTTGCCGTTCATCTTAATGAAGTGCTCTTTATTGGCCACCGTGGCGTGGCTGGCCGGCTGGCGGCTGCCGCCTCCAGGCAGGTTCAGGTACTTGCCCCCTCCGCCGTCGGAGCCCAGGTAGTGGGCGAGGAAACCGCGCCCCTCCGGGACCGGACCCAAGACAGCCGCGCCGGCGCCGTCGCCAAAGAGCACGCACGTGCTGCGGTCGGTCCAGTCCGTGATCTTGGAGAGCGTCTCGGCCCCCACCACGAGCACGTGGCGATGTATGCCGGCGGCGATGGCCTGCGTCGCCTGGGCCAACGCGTAGATGAACCCGGAACAGCCTGCGGAAAGATCGTAGGCGGCGGCCCGCTCGGCGCCGAGGCGGTGCTGGATCAGGCACGAGGTGGAGGGGAAAGCGTAGTCCGGCGTGATCGTGGCTACGATGATCAGATCGAGGTCCGCGCCCGACAGCCCCGCGTCTGCCAGGGCCGCACTGGCGGCCTCATAGGCCAGGTCCGAAGTGGCGATCTCCGGCCCGGCGATCCTTCTCTCCCTGATGCCCGATCTCGTCCTGATCCATTCGTCCGAGGTATCGACGATCTTTTCCAGGTCGGCGTTGGTGATGACCCCCTCGGGAATACCCGCGCCGAGCCCCAGGATCCCTACTGAGACAGCTTCACTCAATCTTTGTTACCTTCCCTTTCCCGCCATCCGGCAGCGGCCTGGCGGATGAGATCAACCACGCCCTCATCGACTCCCCTGCTCGCCGCCCTGATGGCGTTGCGAATAGCGCGCGCGTTGGATCGGCCGTGGGCGATGATGCTCATACCCTTGACGCCGAGCAGAGGCGCGCCGCCGTACTCGGTGTAATCCAGCTTGCCGCGGATGGCCCGCAGGCTCTTGCGGAGCAGGAGACCGCCGAGCCTGCCCTTGGCCGTGGACGCCACCGTCGTTTTGATCTGGTTGAAAAGGACCGCGGCGAGGCCCTCGGAAAGCTTGAGGACCACATTGCCCACGAAGCCGTCGCAAACGATGACCTCCGCCGCGCCCGTGTGGATGTCCCCGCCCTCCACGTTGCCGGTAAAATTCAGGCCGGACGCGGCGAGGAGGGCGTGGGCCTCCAGGGCGAGGGCGTTGCCCTTGGTCGGTTCCTCCCCGATGTTGAGCAGGGCCACCCTGGGATTTTCCAGATGGAGGACCCGTTCCGCGTAGACCGCGCCCATGAGGCCGAACTGGACCAGGTTTTCCGGGGTGCAGTCGGCATTGGCCCCCGCGTCGAGCAGCACCGTCACACCGGTGGCGGTGGGCATGGGTATGGCGATGGCGGGGCGGTCGATGCCGCCGATCCTGCCTATGTACATAAGGGAGGCGGCCATGGCCGCGCCCGTGTTGCCGGCGGAAACGACGCCCGCCGCCTGGCCGTTATGCACGAGCTCATTCGCCACCACGATCGACGCCTGGCGTTTGCGCCGCACGGCCGTGGCGGGATGCTCGTCCATAGCGATCCGCTCGCTGGCCGCCACCACCTCGATGGGCAGCGCGCGGGCCCCGGGCAGCTCGGCCAGTTCCTCGTTGATGCGCGCCGGATCCCCGACCAGGATCACTTCGATCCCCAGTTCGCGGCAGGCCTCGACGGCGCCGCGCACCTCCTCGCGCGGCGCGTTATCCCCGCCCATGGCGTCAAGGGCGATTTTCAACGGGATTCACCTCGCGTCCCAAACGTCGGGCAGTCCGTCAACGCAATCCGTCTTTGGTAATCTGATAAAAAGAAAGGCCAGCGATGTGACCTTTATTTCTCTTTTTTCTCCACCTTTTGCTTGATGACTTCGCGTCCACGATAGTACCCGCAGTTCGGACAGATGCGGTGGGGCATCTTGGCCTCGTGGCATTGCGGGCAGACGCCCAGGGCGGGAACGACCAGGCGCCAACTGGAAGCGCGCCGCTGATCGCGGTGCGTCCTGGAGGTTCTGTTCTTAGGGTTCGCCATGACTCACATCTCCTTAGCCGGAGTGCACTCCTGAATTTTAATCATATCGCTGATTCTAATCATATCGCTCCAAGAAGGGGTGGTACAAAAAAAGCACCGCCTCGTGAAGCGTTATGAGACTCCCTTAACCCCACCCCTGGGCTCCTCCCCCACCCCCGCAGGTGCAGACGCCGTGATTGAGGTCTGCGCCGCACCGCGGGCACAACCCCCGGCAGTCCTCGCGGCAGAGGGGCTTCATTGGCAAGGCCAGGACCACCGCCTCGTTCACGGGCTCATCCAGGGACAGCAAATCGCCCGTCACGGCTGGAAATTCATCTTCCCCGTCCTGGGGCGCCGCGTTCGCCCCGTGCCGGTAGTCGGCGTTGAACGGGATGTCGAGCTCGAGGCTGAATGACGAGAGGCAGCGCACGCAGTCCGCCAGCAGGCGCAGGCGGATGCGGCCTTCGGCATGGAGGAAACGCCCGGTATTGGTCACCGTGGCCTCCACCTCGACAGGCGTCAGCGCCGTGAATCCAAAACCCGGGTTGGAGGGCGGCGCCACGGTCCCCCGCGCGGAAACCGATGCGCCCGCACGATCTCTGATCCGCCCGATGTCCACGCGCATGGCCGTCACTCCAGGCAAGGCGCCTCGTTACCCTGTCTATTATAGCGGCAGCCCCAAGCCTTGTCAACCGCGGTCGGCGGTCCCCGCCGCGCCGACGATCGCCGCCGTGTCTCGGGCGATGACCAGTTCCTCGTTGGTGGGGACGGCAAAGATCCTGACCGGTGATCCGTCGGCGCCGATCTCTGCCTCCACGCCGCGTACCTTGTTGCGTTCCGCGTCCAGCCGGATCCCCAGGCATTCGAGGCCGCGGCAGACCCGCTCGCGCATCTCGAACTGGTTCTCGCCGATCCCGGCCGTGAAGACCAGGGCGTCCAGGCCGCCCAAAACGGTGAAATACGCGCCGATGTATTTGCGCAGGCGGTAGGCGAAGACCTCCAGGGCCAACTCGGCCCGCTGTCCCGTGACGGTTTTTTCCTTGGAGGCGGTCTCGAGATCGCGAAAGTCCTGGCTGAAACCGGAGAGCCCGAGGACGCCGCTTTTTTTGTTCAGGATCACCTGCGAGACCTGCTCGGCGGTGAGATCCTCCTTGGCCATGAGGAAAGGTATGACGTACGGATCGATGTCACCCGAACGGGTGCCCATGACCAGGCCCTCCAGGGGGGTAAAACCCATGCTGGTGTCGACGGAATGGCCGTTCTTGATCGCGGTCACGCTGGAGCCGTTGCCGAGATGGCATGTGATCAGCCTGAGATCCGCCAGGGGCCTTTGCATGAGGTCGGCCGCGCGGGCCGCCACATATTTGTGGGAGGTGCCGTGAAAACCGTAGCGTCTGATGGCGTATTTTTCGTAGTACTCGTACGGCAGGGCGTACATGTAGGCCACGGGCGGCATCTTTTGGTGAAAGGCCGTGTCGAAGACGGCGACCATGGGTACGCTCGGCAGGATGCGCTGGCAGGCCCTGATGCCCATGATGTGAGGGGGGTTGTGCAGGGGCGCAAGCTCGCTGCAGGCAGCGATATGCTGGATGACCCCCTCGTCGATGAGGACGGAGTGCGCGAAACGCTCGCCGCCGTGCACGATGCGATGGCCGATGGCCGCGATCTCGCCCACGTTCTTTACGACGCCCAGTTCGGGATCGGCCAGCACCTTTAGGACCGCCGCCATGGCCGCTGTATGGTCGGGGGCGTCGCACGCCACCCTGTGCCTGTCCCGCTCGGGGACCTGGTGGGTCAGGAGCGTCCCGGGGGTGCCGATCCGTTCGACCAGCCCCTTTGCCAGGCATGCCTCTTGCTCCGTCTCAAAGAGCTGATACTTCAGTGATGAACTGCCGCAGTTGATGACCAAGACTTTCACGACGTGGCGCACCCCTTTCAGCCCCGTGCCAAGCCTTGCGTTATTCGACCCCCCACAATATTTTCCTGCTCTTACCGACGCAAGTTCATGTTCATCCGGATGAGGTGCCACGACAGCAAACGGCGGACCGGAGTCCGCCGTTTGTCTTGCCGAAGCAAAGGGCGCCCTGGTTGTATTACGGGATCACGGACCTCTACGCTCTTCCGGGGTGACATCACGCGCCGGGCCTGAAGGATTCCTCCGCGATCTGCTCCGCCCAGGCCGGGAGCAACCCCAGGCGGGCGGCGAGCGCCAGGACCGTAAAACGCGGCCGCATTTCGTGGGCGTACATGAGGCCGTCCAGGACGTCGCCTCGCGTCAGGCCAATCTCGGCCGGATCCGCGGGCGCGCCGGCCGCGCGTAAAAGCATCCGTACATGGGCGGGCTCGGGGGCTAGTTCGGCCAGGGCCGCGCGGGCTTCATCCCAGCGTTCGAGGCAAAGAAGCGCTGGTTTGTTCCTCTCCTCCTCCCCCTTGGCGCGGATGAGCGGGGCCAGGGGGCCGTAAGCGCGGTCCAGGCCGTCCAGGTACGCCGGTGTGACATGGGAGCTGCTGAGCCTGTCCGCGAGATCTTTCCGCGCCAACCCGGCCAGGCGCCTGGCCACGCCCGCCACCAGCACGGCCGCCACCCCCACCCTGGCGCCGTGCGGGCTCGCCGCCGCGCCGCCGTGGAGGGCGCGCTCCTCCCAAAAGTGGGCGAGATGATGCTCGCTGCCGGAGGCCGGGCGGGAATTGCCGATCATCTGCATGGCCAGGCCCGAGAGGAGCAAGCCGTCGCTCAAGGCGGCCAGGGCGTCCATGTCGCCGGCGGCCAGGCCGGCCAATCCCGAGCGGGCCCGCTGCAGCGCGGCGACGGCCAGATCGGCGGTGGCGGCGCAATAATACTCGCCCGTGAGGAGGTGGCTCAGGACCCAGTCCGCGCGGGCCGTGAGCTTGCCCACGAGATCGCCGAAACCGGCCAGGGTCATGGCAGCCGGCGCCGTGGTCAGGATGTCCAGATCGGCCAGGACGGCGGCCGGGGGAACAGCCGGCACGGTCTCCTTGAAACCGCGCGACAGAAACGGCACAACGGTGCTGGCATAGCCGTCCATGGAAGCCGCCGTGGCCACCGCGACAAATGGCAGCCCCGCCCCGTGCGCCGCCAGGCGCACGATGTCCGTGATGGTTCCCGCCCCGGCGGATACCATGAGGCGAAGCTCCGGCTCCTCCACGACGACCGCCCGCACCGCCTGCAAACTTGCCTCGTCGGCGTGCGGTTCTTCCTGCGGCAGGATGAGATGCCGCACGGGGAAACCCGCCCCGGCAAGGAGCGATGCGGCCCTGTCCCCAGCTACGCGGCTCGTGATGAGATCGCTGACGACGAGCGCCTTGCCAAAGCCAATCCCGGCCGCGGCCCCGGGCAGTTCCACCAGGACACCCCGGCCCGTGATGTGGCGCGTGGCGCGGGGATGAAGCCGTCCGCAGGCGCAGACGCCGTCCTGCCGCCCGTTTGGGGAGGGATCGGTGAACATGTAAAATCACTTCTTCATCAAGTCTAAAAAAGCCGTGAAAAGTTCCTGAAAGCAGATTATAGGGATCAACCACATAATCGCGCGTCATAAACTCGCATAAAACCGACATGTTACTTAATCTGCGTAATCTACTTTACGTGGTTAAAAACGGTTTAACAAGACTTCATGATTTTCAGGATTTACACGGATTCTTGGGTGATTGAATTCTTATTCATGATGTCATAAACCCTGAATCCTGTTAATCTTGTTAATCATGTGATATCGTCCATTGTTTTCGTGATTATCGACCCAAAAAGATTCTCACAACGCTTTTTAAACATACCCTTAGAAGCCTGTGCGCGTAATGCCACGGACCACTAGATACAGTGTAACCGTGTGGCACTTGATACCAGAGTTCGTGCTCCGAAAGCCACGAATCGGGTCATTCGTACAAACTCTTAGAGGATCCTCGAGCGCGCGCGATCAGCGTGGCGCTCCAGGGCCAGTTCGATCAGGCGATCCACCAGTTGGCGGTAGGAAACGCCGCTCGCCTCCCAGAGCTTGGGATACATGCTGATCGAGGTAAAGCCGGGCATGGTGTTGATCTCGTTGACCAGGAGTTCCTCCTCGCCACGGAGGAAGAAGTCCACCCGGGCCAGTCCCGAACCATCGACGGCTTTGAAGGCCCTGACAGCCAAGTCCTGTACGCGTGCGGCCACCCCGGGGGGGACGGGCGCCGGGATATGGAGCTTTGAGTCCTGAAGGACATACTTGGCGTTGTAACTGTAAAACTCCTCGCAGGGCACGATCTCGCCGGGCACCGAGGCGATCGGCTCGTCGTTCCCCAGCACGCCGCACTCCAGCTCGCGGCCTGAGATCGCCTCCTCCACCACCAGCCGCCGGTCATAAGCGCACGCCAGGTTCATGGCCTCCGCCAGTTCGCCGGCTCTATGCACCTTGGAGATCCCGACGCTGGAACCCAGGTTGGCGGGCTTGACAAAGCAGGGGTACCCAATCTCCTCCCCGATCCGTCTTTCCACGGAGGATGGCGAAGTCTCCCATTCCTTGCGCAGGAAGAGGAGGTAGGCGGGGACCGGCAAACCCGCCTGGCGGAAGACGGCCTTCATCAGCCCCTTGTCCATGCCCACCGCCGAGGCCAGGACGCCGGCTCCCACATAGGGGATATCCGCCAGTTCCAGCAGGCCCTGGACCGTGCCGTCCTCGCCGTACGGCCCGTGCAGCACGGGGAAGATCACGTCCAGGCGCTCATGGAGGCCGGCCAGGAGCCTGCCCTGGTTATCGGCGGCCGAAAGCAAGGCGGAGCCGCCCGTGGATCCTGCCTCGCCGGCCTGGGCCTTGACCTGGGAGTCCCCCCCCTCAAGCAGGCGCCGGGGATGGACGCCCGGCAGCCAGTTGCCTTCGGCCGTAATGCCGATGGGCACCACCTCGTAGCGCTCGGGATCGAGAGCCGCGGCCACCGAGGCGGCCGAGACCACCGAGACCTGGTGCTCGCCCGAGCGGCCCCCAAATAGAATCCCCACTCGCAAACGTTCAGCCACGTTCACACCCCCAGAGATTCGGGCCGCCCATTCCCTACGGTCCGCCGCGCAGCACGCGCTTTGGCTCACTGTTATTCTTGTTACCGGCGCGTATTCCTGCCTGATCCGACAACTCCGCGCGGAGCCTCCGGTAGGACCTGAGATCCAGTTCGCCGCAGGCCAGGCGGCGTTCGAGGATGGCAAGCGGCGAATCCTGCGCGGCAAAACCGTGGCGCGCCAAAAATGGCCGGCCGTCACGCCAGACGAGGAAGATCGCCAGGAGCACCGCGGCCCAGAGCGCCGCGGTGCGCAAATCCGGCAGGCCTAGCCTCCCGAGCCCCGCCCAGCGCGTCAGGAGCCAGATCAGACCAAGCAAAACCACGACACGGCCCCAGGTACGCATGATTATCCCCCTCAAAAGCATTGCGAAACGCGCCGAAGCTTCGGCAGCCGGTATTCCAGCCGAAAACGGCGCGCGGCAAAGGTGAATCCGGCCGCCTCCGCCAATCTCTGCTAGTATTGCCAGGAAGAGATCGCGGAATCCTTTGCCTGGGCATGAAAAGGCCCCCGCGATCGGGGGGCCTGAAGGTGTTGCGCAAAGACGGGATGCCATGTAAGGTAATCACCGTCTGGTTTTATGCAGGGGGGCGATATATTACGCCCGATCGGGATGCATGCCTGTGTTTTACGGCAGATACGGCAGGGGATTGACGGGTTCCCCGTTGATGCGCACCTCGAAATGGAGGTGGGGTCCGGTGGTCAGGCCGGTATTGCCCGACTTGGCGATCTGCTGCCCCTTGGCCACCACGTCCCCCTCCGAGACCAGGAGCACCGAATTATGGCCGTAAAAGGTGGAGAGCCCGCGGCCGTGGTCGATGGCCACGAGGTAACCATACCCGCCGCGCCAGCCGGAGATGACCACCACTCCGCTGTCCGCGGCGAGGACCGGTGTGCCGACCGGGCAGGCGATGTCCTGGCCGTTATGGAATTTCTTGCGTTTGAGGACGGGGTGTCGGCGCCAGCCGAAACTCGAACTCAACCTGCCCGCGACCGGCCAGACCATCTTGCCCGTGCCGAGCGCGGCGGCGGAGCCCTTGCGGCGCACCTCGGAACCCAGCTCGCGCGAGAGCCGTTCGTACTCGACGAGCGCCTTTTCCAGACGATGCCGGTCCGCCTGGATCAGCGCCACCTCGGATTGCGTGGACTTGACTCTGGTCGCAGCGCGCTGTTGCTCTCTTTTGGCGTCCGCCTGCAGCGCCGAGATGGCGGCGGTGCGCGCCTGCAACTCCTCCTGGCGGGCCTGGATCTCGCGGCGCTTTTTTTGCACCTCGCGGTACGAACGACGGTACTCGTCGATGAGTTTGAGATCGCGGCGGACGAAATAGGCGGAAAGCTCGTACCGGTTGATGAGGTCGACGAAACTGCCGGCCGCCAACACGATCTCGAGATAGCTGATGGGGCCGTAACGGTAGAGCACGCTGACACGCCGGCAGAGCATGGCGCGCTGATCCTCCAGCCTAGACTGGAGTTCGTTCAGCTCGCGTTCGGCGAGGCCGAGTTCGGTCTCGACCGCGGCGGCCTTGGCTCGGGCGGATTGCAGCTGCTTGTCGATGCGGGAGAGATTGGCCTGGATCTTGTCCAATTCCCGCTGGTGTTTGGAGAGCGTCGTGAGAGCGCTTTTTTCCCGTTTCTTGGCCTGCTGCAGGGCGGACTTCGTCTGTTCGATCAGCTTGTCCACGCCGGATTGATCGGCGGCCCAAGCGGGCAAGCCCAAGGCCGCCTGGATTGTCATGGCCGTGCCGAGCACCAACATAAGCAGAGCGTGCCGTCTCAAGACCCATCCTCCCCCAGCCCAAGGGCTTCGCGCCCCATCTCCGGGTTGCGAAACCTTATCATGAATCTACGCGGCGCCGTTGGCTTTTGAGGCACAAACCTCGTATCATGAGCTCAAGATTATATCATGCCGGCGGATGATTGCAGTCCATGCATAGAGGCCGGCAAGCTATCTGCAATGTAAGGTAATTTCGATCATTATATTGTTCGCTTTCGAGCCGCCGATTCCTGCCCCAGGAGGGCGCGCCAATCGATGCCCGTCGCGGAGGTGCGCATCAGTTCGCGCAGCCGCGCGCCCCACCAAGACTCCCACACACGGCTGTATGCCTGAAGCTCAGTCCGCCGCCCCCTGCAGCCCGGATCCGCGGCGGCCAGTATCTGCCAAAAGCGGGGGCCGTGGTTTAAGCAGTCCAGGTGGGCCAGCTCGTGGAGGATCACCGCCGCGGTGAGCGGCGCCGGCGCCACCAGTAGCCGGTGCGAGAGGTAGATGCGCCGGCGGGCGGAACACGATCCGAAACGCCTTTGCTGGCGGTGAAAAGAAACCCCTGCCAATTCCGCTCCGCCCAGGCGCGCATTCAACTCGCGCGCCCAGGCCTCTGCCACGGGCGACATGGCGCGTCCCAGCGCGCGCCAGAGCATCCGATCCAGCATGGCCGCCTGTTGCCGCCCGCTCAAGCCCGCGGGCAGGTCGATCCGCACGAGGCCGTTCTGCCAACGGGCGACAGCCGTGCGCGATCCCGCGGATGTCCCGCGGATGACCCTAATGTCGCGGAGCGGGAGGGTGGCCGGCAAAACAATTTCACCTCTTAAAAGCGGTGTGAAAAAGGTACCGGAACGCAGATTATAGCTTTACGTGAGTAGAAACGATTTAACAGGATTAACATGATTTTCAGGATTTACACGGATTATTTGTCTTTTAGATTATCTTTATTTAATGATCTTAATCAGAATCGTGTTAATCCCATTAATCATGTGATATCGTTCCCTGTTTTACGTGTTTAACGGTCCAATAACGGTTTTTCACAGCGCTTTTAAAAGGGGGGGTTAAAACCCGCCTCTCTACCCGGGGGGCTGCTTTGGCATGGAGTGGGTCAATCTCCCGCGGCGGCCCCGGGTATCTGTTCCGGAGCGGTCTTTTGCACGCCAAAGAAGGCGTCGAAGACCCTGCGCGCCACGGGTGCGGCGGCCGAGGAACCCGAGGTGCCGTGCTCCACGAGGACGGCCACGACGATCCGGGGATCCTCCGCCGGCGCCATGCCCACGAACCAGCCGTGGCTCGGCCCCTGGGAATTTTGCGCCGTCCCGGTCTTGCCCGCGACCTTGAACGGGAGATCGGCAAAGGCCAGGTGGGCCGTGCCGCCGGGCTCCGTAACCGCCTCCAGGCCGCGCCGGACGATGGACAGGGCCTCGGGATCGAGCGCCACGCGCCTTTGAACCTCGGGCGCAAAGCGCTCCTTGATTCTGCCCGCCCTGTCCAGGATCGCCTTGACCAAAAGGGGCCGGTAAATCGTGCCGCCGTTGGCGATGGCCATGTAGATCGAGGCCAGCTGGATGGGGGTCATATTCAGAAAGCCCTGGCCGATGGCAAAGTCCATGCTCTCGGGGAAATACCACCGGTCGCCGTAGACCCGGCGTTTCCAATCCGTATCCGGCACGAGGCCCTTGCGCTCTCCCGGCAGCCCGATGCCGGTCGGCTCGCCCAAGCCGAACATGCGCGCGTACTTGGCCATCTTGTCCGGGCCGAGCCTCCGCCCGAGGTCGTAGAAGACGATATTGCACGAGTTCTTGAAGCCGGCGACGAGATCCTCGGCGCCGTGCGGCTCCCGTTTGCCCACGGTCCAGCATTTCTTCCTGGCGTAGACGGGATCGTACCCCGTGCAGTAGAACCGGTCCTGTAGCGAAACCTTCCCTTCCATCAGGGCGGCGAGCCCCGTGACCACCTTGAAGGTGGAGCCCGCCGGGAACTCCCCCGCGATCACGCGGTTCGTAAAAGGCCGGCGTGGATCGGCCAGCAGGCTGCGATAGTCCGAGACTTTGATCCCACCCACGAACAGGTTGGGATCGAAACCCGGCTGGCTCGTCATGGCCAGGATCTCGCCCGTCCTGGGATCGAGCGCCACGACGGCGCCCGCATCGGCCTGCGGCGCCACGCGTTTTTCGCGCAGGTTTTGGAGCTGTTCGCGGAGGGCTTTTTCCGCCGCTTCCTGCACCTTTGCATCGATCGACAGGAGCAGGCCGTCGCCTGAGACCGGGTTACGAAAGCCAACACTGCGGCGGGGTACGCCCATGCGGTCTACCTCCACCAGGCGCCCGCCGTCGGTTCCCTGCAGGATGCGGTCGTAGATCTTTTCCAGGCCGTCCTGGCCCACGATCTGGCCCATGCGATAGCCCTGATCCTTGCGGGCGGCCAATTGCGCCGCATTGATCTCGCCTACGTAACCAAAGAGATGGGCCGCGAACTCACCGCGGGGATAGTAACGGACCGGCATCTCCTGCATCATCATGCCGGGCAGATCGTTTTCCGCCTCGGCTAGGCGCAGGGTCGCCGCCTCGTCGAGGTTCGTGGCCAGGATCACGCCCTCGTACGGCCGGCGGTTGGGGGCGGCCAGCCTTTTTTCCAACTCGGCCACGGGGACGCCCAGCAGCGTGGAGGCCCGCGCCAACTCGCGCCGCCGATCCGTCATGGCCTCGGGCACTGCCACGAGGCCAAAGGCCAGGCGGCTCGTGGCCAGCGGGATCCTGTTCCGGTCGTAAAAAACACCCCGGGGCGCGTTGATGCGCAAAAGACGCAGGCGGTTCTGCTCGGCCCTGGCCGCCAGGGCGTCTCCCTTGGCCACCTGCAAAAAGCCTAGCCTCACCACGAGCACGGCAAAGACGACGATGGTCAGCCCGAGGAAGAACTTGATGCGTTGCGGTCCCTTTTGTGACATACCGGCCTCCGTGCCCAAAACCGCAGATATATAAAAGTACGACACCCGGATCAAATCCATTATAAGCTGGCAATTTGCTCCGCGTCAATAAACGCGCTCCCCGCAACCGAGTTCCTTTTTGCGGGCATGAATGGCATTACCAATACAGCCGGTCCCACGCAAATGAGAGACATGGCCGTACAGGCCCTTGCGAAGCAGCGCCATGGAGAGCAAGGACCTGGAAGGTTCGCCAAGGCGGTAAATGGCATGGCACATATTTCTTCTCTCGAGACGATATTGATGATAAGCCGGGAACCCGGTGTGCCGGCGCGACCGGAACATGGCCAGATCGCGCCCGAACCGGCGCCGGCCCGGTCCTGAGGAGACCTGTGGCCCCATAAGAGATGGAAGAGGTGATCCCATCGTGAAGAGACTCCCGATCATTCTGGCGCTGTCCCTGGCGCTGACGCTCGGCCTCGCCCTGCCGTCCGCGGCCGCCCCTATCGTTACCGATGAGGGCATCACCGTTTACGCCGATTACATGTTCGAAGCGTTCGGCGGCCTTTTTTCAGTGGGCGTCGATTTCGGCATCGCCGACGGCATGACCATCGGCGTCGGCCTCATCCCCGAGGCGGGGTTCGAGATCCTGACGTACAGCTTTGCCTGGGGCCTCTCCGACGTCCTGGCGCTCCATGTCGATGGCATATATGACATCGCCGGCGGGACGTTGGGATCTGTCGGCATGTATTACGGCTTGGGCGATGACTTCAGAGTCTACCTCGGTGGCGGCGCCGCATACATAATTGAATTCGGCTACGGCATGGATGTGGCCTGGTTCCTGGAGGCCGAGGCGCAGTTCAATGCGGGGGATAACTTCCTCCTATACGGCGGTGCCAGGGCGGCCGGCGGGTTCGATAACATCCTGTGTAGCGTAGGCGCGGGCTTTACGTTCTAGTTCATTCCCAGGAGATTGACCGTCCTCAGGACCGGGCGGGAGGCGTGAAAAGGCGCCTCCCGCCCTTTGTCAAGGAGCTGGAGCGCGCCACAGATACGCGGAGGTCTCGGAATTACGGATGTCCTCGATCTCGACGCCTTCCAGCTCGGTGTCGGCGGCGGGATCATCATGTCCAAAAGTATCCCCGCGATCTACTTTGCGGAAGCTACAGCCAGTACCGCCGCGGGCGATAATTTCTCGATCTACGGCGGTGTCGATTACATGTTCGGGCCCGATTGGCTCACCTACGAAGTTGGCGTTTCGTTCGCGTTCTAGACGCCTCAAGGAGCCGGTTCCCCCCGCTCAGTCGCGAGAAAGTTTCAAAGCTTTCTCGCTTTTTTCTGCGATTGAAAAGATATCTGTTATAAGAATCCATATAAAACCTGCATGATCCGCCATGAGGTGGTAACCCCTTATGTCGCTCTCCAAAAACCTCCTGGTGAGGAAGGAGGATTCTGGCAAGACCGGAAGAATACTTGTCCCGATCGTGGAGGATCGGCTGGAAACAAAAGGGGGGAAATACTTTGAAGCGTGTGCTACTGGGCTTTGTACTGGCGCTCGCCCTGGTCCTGGCCGTTGGCAGCGCGAGCTTTGCCACACCGGTTGCGACAGGCGACGCCGGGTCGCTCATCGTGTACGGTGAATACGGACCCGGACTCTTTTTATCCACCTTCTACGCTGGTCTCGGCTATACTCTCGCCGACGGCATCACGATCGGCGGTCTGGTCGGCTACGAAGAAGTCCTTTTTGAATACGGCGCTTTTGCCGTGCTCGGTCTCGGCCCAATCGCCATCAATGCCGAATTGGTCACCACCTCTAGTGCTCCCGGTTTTTGGGGTCAGGCGCACGCCCTCTTCATGTTCGACCTTGACCCAATCAAGATCGGTGTCGGTGCCGGTATGGCATATGTTTTCGGTTCCTCCGCCTTCACCGTGGCCGGTTCGGTCAGTGTGAACTTGGATTCGTTCGCTGTTTTTGGCACCGTCGATTACAGCCTTGATACCGCTGCCATGCTCTTTGAAGTAGGCGTGAGCTTGTCCTTCTAAAATCCTGGTGAAATACTCATTCGTGCCGATTCTCCACAAAAGAGAGCTCCTTTTAGGTGCTCTCTTTTTTCTCCGCCGGTATATTAGCACAAGGCGAGCTAAACACGATGCGGGATTTTACCTCGCTAGGAAGAATCTAAAGGACCAATGGAGGATCGGTCCGAATCCACACGTGGAGGTGTTATGCCTTGAGACGTTGCCTCGTTGGCATCATCCTGGCTCTGGTCCTGGTCTTTGCCGCCGCCGGCACAACCCTTGCCGCGCCGCTCGAGGTGGGCGACTCCGGCTTCATGGTCTATGGCGAGTACAGCAGTCTCTTCGACTTCCAGATTGGCGTCGGTTATACTTTTGCCGAGGGCATGTCCGCCGGCGTCTTGGTGTTGACGAATGGGTCCGATTTCGCTTTCGGTAGTTTCGCCGATCTCAGCTTGGGCGCCTTTAATGTCCAGGCCGAGGTGCTCAGCGAGGGCGGTACCTTTGTTGGCAACGCAAGGCCCTTTATCTCCTGGATCTGGACCCGGTGCAATTCGGAGTCGGCGGGGGCGTTCTCTTCACTAGCGCTTCGTTATTCTTCGTCGAAGGCGCCGTCTCCCTGCCCGCCGGGGACAATTTCTCCATCTACGGCTCCGCCGATTATTTCCTCAGTGGCGGGCTCTTCGTTTACGAAATCGGCGTGTCTTTGTCGTTCTAGATCCCCCCACGGCCAATCCTCCATGGCGAGAGAGCCCGATCAGGGCTCTTTTGTCTGTGATGAAGGTTCCTCCTCGTCCCGCCGCAGATTCCTGGCCCTTACGATCGCCCTCTCCCCGTACTTGTCCCTCACCCGATCTACGGCCGCGTGCAACCGGTCGAGCTTTGCCTCCCGCTCGGCCTCCCCAAAGAGCGCCCCCTGCCGCCCGTGGGCCGCGTCCACGAGGTTGGCCAGGCCCACGCCGAGCAGGCGCACCTTTT
>JBLNBS010000068.1:0-17018 GCA_050260175.1 Patescibacteria group bacterium
CCCTGCCCGGCCAATCCCCGCCCAGGGCTGTCCTGGCCAGGCGCAGGCAAAAGAGGTGTTCCTCGTTAAAAAGCCGGTAACCGTTCGACCCGCGCGGCACAGGCGGCAGAAAGCCCAGCCGTTCGTAGAGGCGGACGGTATTGGGGTGGACCCCGGCGGCGCGGGCGAGATCGGTCGTGCGCAGACCCTTTACGAGACCCCCCTCCCCTCGCCCTTGGTCGCTCTGAGCACGGCGCAGGGCTGACAGGCCCTAATTTTTGCTTTATATCATCCAAGCCACGGATGGCTTGCCTGAATTAGTGTAGCAGCGGTCTTTAGGCCGCCGTTGGCCCAAACGGATCAACCGTTCTTCGCGAACGATCCCAAGTTTTTTCCTCGCGGCATGCACGAGACGTCGTGCCTTAATCATTGTTGTGCAGAGGCCCCTTGCTCAATTCCTCCATCACCTTCGGTACGAGCTCGCGCAGGGCGGCCGCGATGGGGCTGCCCGATGAGAGCACTTCGGCGACGTAGGCGCGGACGACCTCTCGGCCCATGGCGGTGATCTCGTAGTAGGCGCGCGGCGGTCCCTGGGTCGAGCGCTCCCACCTGCTCGCCACCAGCCCGCGCCCCTCGAGCCGCCGCAAGAGCTGGTAGATGGTGCTGGGGCCGACGCGCATCGCGCCCTTGGTGCTGGTCTCGATCTCCTTCCCTATCTCCAGCCCATACATGGGCCGAAGAAGCAGCAGGCTCAAAGCCCAAAAGGAGAGCATGCCACGCTTCCACTCGCCCAGCATGCCGCGGACCGCTTTTTCCGCCGAGACTTTGGCTTTGTCCATCTGCTTGAATCCGCTCCCATTAGGTCATGATGTAGTATAGCGTGATGTGGTATACCAGGTGATGGCATAGTACGATGGAGGGGGTGGAGATGTCAAGGGAGAGATGGGATTCTCCAAAGAGAAAGTCGATGTCGCTGTCCGGGGTCGTTTCGTCCTTGGCCCAGGAGCCAAAGGCGATGATCTTCCGCGGTAACACATGCCGTCCGGATAAGCACCATGCTTGATTTTAGCAGGCCGGCTGAGACAACTCATCTATGGCCCTACCGGCCCGTGGTATTCGCCTCTGCGCCGGAACAGCGAAAGCCTGTCCCCCTCAAGTCTTGGCAATTGGCAGGAAACAGCCGGAAACCAGCGAAACGATTGATAACGGGAAACCAGATGGCGGTAAGGAGTGCCTTAAATGGAAGATGGACCAAGGGTTCATTTGAAGCCGCCAGAAAAAGATTATGGTGGATTATGAATAAGATGAATCGGATAGTGATGGTAATCTCGATTCTTATTACGTTTATAATTGCAGCATATATTGTGATGAATAATACTATTATGCCAAAAAATCGGCATCACATTGACCAAGATATATCTTGTACTATTTTTATTAGTGGCATTGTTTGGCCTGGTACAACATACGTTAAAGGATTTTGCCGACGATAACTGGAAGTTGTATGCTGTTTTAGGATACACACGGTTTATTGCCTCAATGCTGCGGGTGCAACAATCCTCATTATTGCACTGGCCGTTCACGGTCGTCTATAAGCTTGGTTAACCCGCGTTCAGATTCGTGCGGCGTTACAAGGGAGAAGAGCTATCGCCGGAGGGAATACCATGAAACCCTACACCGCCTTCGTCGTCTCGGAAACCCACTGGGATCGCGCCTGGTACGCCACGTTCGAGCAGTTCCGTTATAGGCTCGTCCGGACCATCGACGGCCTGATACAGATCCTGGATGAGGTCGAGGATTTCCACTCCTTTACCCTCGACGGCCAGACCGTGGTCATCGAGGATTACCTCGAGATCAGGCCCGAGCGGCGGGCTGATCTGGCGCGGCTGGTGCGGAGCGGCAGGCTGATGGTCGGCCCCTGGTACGTACTGCCGGATGAGTTTCTCGTCAGCGGCGAGGCCCTCGTCCGCAACCTGCTCATCGGCAGCCGGATCGCCGGTGAATTAGGATCGGTCATGCAAGTGGGTTATGTCCCCGATCCCTTCGGCCATATCGCGCAACTCCCCCAGATCCTGCGCGGTTTCGGCATTGACTCGTTTATCTTCACCCGTGGCCTGGGAGATGAGGCGGCCGCGCTGGGCACGGACTTTCTCTGGCTGGCGCCGGACGGCGAGACCGGCGTGCTGGCGGTGCACCAGATCGGCGGTTACGCCAACCTTTACGGCTGGGGATTGGACTCTTGGGGCCGATGCGCCGATATACTCGATGATCCGTATCTGGGAGATCCGAAAGCAGCTCTGGAGCAGGTCAATAAACTGGTCCGCCGCTTTGAGGAAGCGGGACCCACCACAAACAACCTCCTTTTTAACAACGGTGTCGATCATATCGCCGCCCAAGCGGTGGTCCCCGCATTCATCCCTTATGTCAACGCCAAACAATCGGCATGCCGTTTGGTGCACGGGACGTTCGCCGATTACATCGCGGCTGTCCGCAGCCAAAACCCTTCCCTGGCAAGTTTCCAGGGCGAACTGCACCGGGGCAAGTACCACCAACTCCTCTCCGGCGTCTATTCCGCCCGCATGTACTTGAAGCAGGCCAACCACGAGGCCCAGACCATGCTGGAAAAGTATGTGGAGCCTATCGCTGCGCTGGCCTGGTTTTACGGCGCGGACCACCCCGGCGGCTTCCTCGATTACGCCTGGCGGACGCTCTTGAAAAACCATCCTCACGACGACATCTGCGGCTGCAGCGTGGACCGGGTCCACCAGGACATGGAGGCCCGGTTCAGGCACGTGATGGAACTGGGCGGCCAGATGCTCTGGGACGGCGCCGTCGCCCTGGCCGCCGGGCTCGATACGGACGGGCCGGCCGGGGGTGCGCCGGTGGCCGTCTTCAATCCCCTTCCATTCAAAAGGGATGGCGTCGTGGAGTCGCTGATCTATGCGGCCGGCCAGTGGGAGGACGGGACCAGACTGGCCGTGTTGGACCATCAAGGCCGGCCGGTTCCCGGTTACGGCCTGGTCCGCCAGGAGCGGGAGCAGGAGTTCGGCCGCCCGCTGAACGGGACCGGCAGGCCCGTGGCGCTGAGTTTCCTGGCAAAGGATCTTCCCCCCTGTGGCATGGCCGCCTATTACCTGACGCCGGCCGCGGCGCAGGCGCCGCTCGATGGGACGGCCGGTATCCTGGATGACGCCTCGATCGAGAACGAATTCTTCCACGTGGCGGCGGGCGCCGACGGCCGCCTGACGGTGACCGACCGCCGGACGGGGCACGTCTATCCTGGCCTGCACTACTTCGAGGACACCGAGGACGCGGGCGATGAATACGACTACTCGCCGGCGCCGCGATCGCTAACCGTCGGTTCAAAAGAGGGCGGGGCAAGGATCCAATCGGGTCGGGACGAGCTGGGTCGGGCCTGGTTGGAGATCGGCATGAATCTGGAGATTCCCGCGGCGCTGGCGGCCGACCGGCGCGCGCGCGGCGGCCCGACCGTAGCTTTGCCGGTCATGACCAGAGTGACGCTGACGCCGGGCCTCCGGTTCATCGACTGCGTGACCGAGGTGGACAACCGGGCCCACGATCACAGGCTGCGCGTGATCTTCCAAAGCGGTATCCAGTCCGACGACGTCATGGCCGAAAGCAAATTCGACGTGGTCCGCCGGCCGGTGGAGCAGCCGGCGGGGGCGGACTGGGTCCAGCCCCCCGTCCCCACCCAGCATCAGGACGCCTTTGTCAGCCTGAGCGCGAACGGGAGGGGCCTGGCCGTCCTCAATCGCGGTCTGCCCGAATACGAGGCGAGGCGGTCGCCGGAGGGGATCGAACTCTGCCTGACGCTCTTCCGCTCAGTGGGCTGGCTCTCGCGCGGCGACCTGCTGACGCGCAAAGGACACGCGGGCCCGTTCTACGCCGCGCCCGGCGCCCAGTGCCAAGGCAGGCATCGTTTTCATTACGCCATCCTGCCCCATGACGGCCTGGATGAGGCGGGCCTAGCCCGTGCCGCCCAGGAATTTACCGCCCCGCCCGCCGCCTATGCCGTGCCCCGTGTCCGGGGCGGACGCGGCCCCGCGGCCTCTTTTCTCTCCCTGACCGGGGACGGCCTGATCCTCTCCGCGGTCAAGAAGGCCGCCAGTCATGATTTGCTGGTCGTCAGGATATACAACCCGAACGATCATGCAGCCCAAGGCTTCCTCCGCGTCGAAGGCCTTGCCGGGCGAGTCCGGCTGCTCAACCTGGCCGAGGAGGAACAGGGCGAACTGCCGGTCGAGAAAGACGGGCGCGTGAGGATCGTGCTGCGGGCGAAAGGGATCCTGACCGTGGGGGTGCCGGGCCCGGCGATCTCTCCGACAACCGGCGATAAGGAGCGATATTTCCACGCGAAGACACGAAAGCGCGAAGAGATTAGGTAGAGTAAACGCATGGCGATTTCGGTAACGTTCCCCGGTTCGTCTTCATCGACTGACTCTTGCTCCCTTCGGGAGACAGAGGGTCTCCTTCGCACGGCCCAAATCCGTTCCCCATGCTCATGCGCACCGAAGGGTTCACGTGATCGCTCAATTATCTTGCCTTCGCGCCTTCGCGTGAACCAAACCCCCGCTTGGTAAGGTTCATGGTGTGCATCTTTACCACCCCATCCGCCGAAGTGAGATCTTCGCTCCGCCCCTTGCGCCTTTCCGCCCGGCATCCGTGTCAAGAAAGTCCGCAAAATGATAAACCCCTCCCATACCGGGAAAAGCGGCCGCGCGCTATAATCTGGGCATGGGCATACATGCGCAGGTATTGCCACGCGTGTCGACATTTTTTGGAAGGAGTTGTGGCGCTTGAAGAAGGTCCTGATCGCTCTCGTCACGGCGGCCCTGCTGGCGTCCGGCCTCTCCATCTCAGCCGCCGGGCAGGTCACGGTCACGGTCATGTACAACAACAACGAATTCTCGACCGACATGGCCAAGCAGTTCGAGGCGGCCAACCCCGATATCAAGCTCGTCATGCTCGAGACCGACACCGCCCGCTACATGGCGATGTCCACCGCCGGCAATCCTCCGGACATCATGCGGTGCAACGCGGCCTGGATCCCGTACCTGGTCGCCCACAAGATGGTGCTCGACCTCACCCCGAGCCTCAAGACGGCCAAGCACCTGAAGCAGAACGACTTTTTGCCCATCGTGGATACATACCGGCTCAAGGGCAGGCTCTACGGCTTCGTCAAGGACTGGAGTCCGACCCTGATCGGTTATTACAACAAAGACGCCTTTACCGAGGCGGGCATCCCGTTCCCCAGCCCTACCGCGCCGTACACCTACACCCAGATGGCTGAGATCGCCCGCAAGCTGCAAAAGACCGAGGGCGATCGCGTCATCCGCCGCGGCCTCGCCTTTTGGCCCGGCGACATCAACGCCCAGCTCGAGCTGACGCTCGTCAGCACCGGCCAGAACCTCTACAACAAGGACGGCACCAGGATCGTCCTGACCACCAACCCGCGCGTCAAGGAGATCTGCAAGTTCTTCTTCGATCTGGCCAAGGAAAAGGTCATCCCGAGCCCGATCTCGCCCTCCGAGACCTGGGAGGGCTCGATGTTCCCCGGCGGACGCATCGGCATGATCGTCTATGGCTACTGGTACGGCGCCATGGCCGAGGGTGAGCAGCTCAAGGGCAAGGTGGGAGTCATGGCCGCCCCGACCTGGGATCCGAAACTGCCGCGCATCAGCCCGTCCCACAACATCGTGGGCGGCTTCATCTCCAGCAGGACCAAGCATCCCAGGGAGGCATTCCGGGTCTTCGACTGGTTCTTTGGCGGCCCGCCCGCCATGGACCGCGCCAAGAGCGGCTGGGGCGTCCCGGCGCAAAAGTCCCTCCTGCCGTACATGCCCAACACGACGCCATTCGACAAGGACCGCACGGCGAACCTGAACTTCGAGATGAAGAAGGTCAGGATCTCGAATTCCTCGCCGTACATACTCCCCGACATCTACGAGAACTCCATGCGCAAAAACTTCGAACTGGCCCTGAAGGGCGAGATCACCTTCAACCAGTTCCTGGTCAACGTGGAGAACGAAGTGAACAAGGCCATCGCCGACAGCCGCGCCTCGATGAAATAACCCGGGCAGGCACCGGCCGGAGCGGGACGGGGCGACCCGTCCCGCTTTGCTCACGGCCTTGGGGAAAGGAGAATCGCCATGCCGTCCGGCACCGCCGCACTTGGAAAAGCCCCATCTTTCGGCCTGCGTTGCAGACGGCTGCTGCACCGGGAGGGGGCCGCCTTTTACGGCTTCATCAGCCTTTGGCTCTTCGGCCTCTTTGCGTTTCAGCTCTTCCCAATGCTCTCCGCCCTGGTGCTCAGTTTCACCAACTTTAACGGTCTGGACCTCCCCAATACCGCCTTTGTGGGCTGGGCCAACTACCTGGAGGCCCTGCGCAGCCCCGACGCGCGGTATTCGCTGGGCCTCACGCTCATCTACACCGCCCTCGCCGTGCCCCTGGGCCTGGCCACAGCCCTGGCGCTGGCCTTGCTCCTCAACGTGAAAAGGCGCCTCCGCGGCCTCTACCGCACCGCCTTTTACCTGCCGACACTGGTCCCGCTCGCGGCCACGGCCCTGATCTTCAAGGCGATCTACGAGCCCAACTTCGGTTTCCTCAACCTCTTCCTCAGCATCTTCAAGCCCGGGATCGCCTACAACTGGCTCGGCAACCACGGCCTGTACTGCCTGGTCACCATGCAGATCTGGACGTGCGGCACGGTGATGGTCATCTTCCTCGCCGGGTTGCAGGGCATTCCCGAGGAGCAGGTCGAGGCGGCGCGGATCGACGGCGCCAACAGCTGGCAGGTGTTCAAGCACATCACCTGGCCGCTCCTGAGCCCGATCACCTATTTCCAACTCATGCTGGGGATCATCAACGCCCTGCAGATGTGGGTCCCCGCCAACATCCTGAGCACGATGAACGACCAGAACTCCTTCTGGAATCCCAAGCACGCCCTGTACGTCTACCCCTCGTACGCCCTGCAGCAGATGATCTCGAGCCAGCGGTTCGGTTACGCGGTGGCTCTGATCTGGCTGCTTTTCATCCTGGTCCTCGTGCTCACCCAGATCGTCCGCAAGACGAGCCGGTTCTGGGTCCATTACGCGGTGGAGCAGGAAGGAGGAGCCCGGGAAAGATGAGGAAACGGCCGCTGCGCATACTCATGACCCTGGTTTTACTCGCGCTCAGCCTGCTTTTTGTCATGCCCCTCTTTTTCATGATCGTCACGGCCCTGAAACGGCCCGAGGATCTCGCCACCTATCCCATGACGATCATGCCGCCCATCTACCAGTGGCACCATTTCAAGGAACTGCTCCTTACCAACGACGTCATCCATTTCTGGCGGGCGCTGGGCAATACCCTGACCCTCACGCTCGTGCAGACGGTGATCGTCGCCCTCTCTAGCGCGCTGGCGGGCTTCGGCTTCGCCCGCTACAGGGCAAGAGGCAAGAACTTCCTTTTCAGCGTCCTTTTGGCCACGATGATGCTGCCGACCCTGGTGACGATGATCCCCCAGTACATCCTCTTTGCCCAACTCGGCATCATCGGCCGTCCCTGGCCCCTTTCCTACCTGCCGCTTTGGCTGCCGTCCCTGCCGGGCTGGGCGTTTTTCATCTTCCTCTACCGGCAATTCTTTGCCACCCTCCCCAGAGAGCTGGAGGACGCGGCCATGATCGACGGCTGCGGCAGGCTGCGGACGTTCTGGCGGATCTTCATGCCCATGGCGGGCCCGGCGATCGCCACCACCTGCATCCTCACCTTTCAGTGGACCTATACCGAATACGGCGGCGCCGTGCTCTTTCTGAACACCGACGCCCAGGTCCTGGCCGTGGAGATGGTGACCCGCATCAGGATCCCCAACGCCAATGTCCTGTACCCCCTGCCCAACATCCCCTACCAGATGACGGTGGGGGTCATGTACACCCTGCCCTTGGTGCTGCTCTTCGCCTTTGCCCAGCGTTACTTCATGCAGAGCCTGGTCACCTCCGGCTTGAAAAGCTGAGCCATTGCGGTGTATCGCCATACGTCGGCGCCTGAGAGGGAAACACCGGCGAGGGATCGGCCCCATCGCACCGGGGCGAAAGAAGGGTTGGGGTGCGGCCGGCTAGAATCATCAAGCGGCATGGATTGTCGGAATGGGGTTCACGAAGCGGGCGGGGGTATGCCGATGCAGCGCGTGACCAGGTTCAAACCCGCCGGTCTGCAGGCCAAGATCATCCTGGTCATGCTGGTCGTGGTCTTCCTGTACGCGGCGCTCACCGCCCTTCTCCTGGCCGGCCGCCTCAAGAACAGGATCAAGGAGGCTACCCACGAGAGCATCCTCAACTCCCTGCGCATGGTCGAGGAAAAGGTGCTCAGCGAATTGGCGCGCCGGACAGAGGTCACGAGGAACATGTCGGCCCAGATCAGGCTCGTCCGCAACCAGGGCGATGCCTCGGTCCGGGCGTTGATGGCCAACTACCTCGCCTCGTTTCACCAGCGGAACGCGGACAAGATCGCCCGCATCCAGGCTGCTTACCTCGTCTCTCTGAACGGCAATCCCCGGCTGATCTGCTCGGGGCAGGACTGGACGATTGCCGACCTGAAAAAAAGGCCGTGGTGGCGCCAGGTCCTGCGGGGAGAGGATCCCGCCGAGCCGCTCGGCGTCTCGTTTATCGAGAACAACATCCTGATTCCCGCGGGTTTCGTCGGCGAGGTCCGCGCCACGCCTGGGCCGTTCACCCTGCCGATCTACTGGGTGGACGATGAGACAAAAACGGTTGTGGGCATGGATTTCCCCGCCGATTTCTCGGAGACCTCGACCGGCCCCGCGTTTCCCATCGGCCGGGACGAGCTCTACGGGGCCCTGTACGATCCGCATGGCATCCTCCTGGCCACACCGTCCATCGGTGGGCACAATCCCGAAGGGTACAGGCTCTTTTCGAACGACGCCTCAACCAATCCCATCCTGGCCAAGGCCATTGCGGAAGCCCCCGGCCGCGGCTCTGGTTCCCTCGTCTACACGAACCGCGCGGGTGTCAGGGTGCTTGGCATTTATTGGCGGGGCACGATGGGATTCATCTATGTCAGGGAGAGGCCATTGCGCGAGGTCTACGGCCCGATCTACCGCGAGGTCTACCGGGTGGTCTGGCTGAGCCTGGCCGTGGCGCTGGCTGCCGTGATGCTCCTGACCTGGTTTTTCCGGCGGGATGTGGTGCGCCCCGTGCGCCAGTTGTCCCAGGCCATGGACAGACTGGGCGCGGGGGAGATGTCCACGCGCATCGCGGGCCGGCGGCGGGATGAGTTCGGCCAGCTTTTCAGGCAGTTCAACGCCACGGCCGAGCAGCTGCAGCACCAGATCCAGGTGGCTTACCTCGACAGGCTGGCCCGGCGCCAGGCCGAGCTGGAATTCCTGCAGGCGCAGATCAACCCCCATTTTCTCTACAACACCCTGGACTGCATCTACCGGCTGATCCTGAGCGGCGACAACAGGGAAGGCGGCCAGGCCATCATCAGCCTTTCCAGGCTGTTCAGGTTGAGCCTGGGCAGGGGGCCGTCCATCGTCACCATCGCCGAGGCCATGGAACAGCTCCGCCATTATCTCGAATTGCAGCGGTTGCGCCACGGGGACAGGATTGACGTGGTGATCGACGTCTCCGCGGAGATCATGCAATGCCAGATCCCCAAGCTCCTCTTGCAGCCGGCGGTGGAGAACGCTTTCGTGCACGGCCTCGAGCCCAAACAGGGCGGCGGCAGGCTGGCCGTCAGAGGCGCGCGCGAAGGCCCGGCCATCCATTTCGCCATTGTGGACGACGGCGTGGGCATGAGCGGGGAGCAGCTGGCCAAGGTCCGGGAGATGCTGGCGGATCCCGGCATCCAGAGCGCGCATGGGCTGGTCAACGTCCACCGGCGCCTGGTGCTGGCCTACGGCGAGGGATGGGGAGTGACGATCGTCCCCGGCCCCGGCGGGGGCCTCGTGGTCGATATTCGCTGGCCGGCGGTCATGCCGGATAATCATGCCGAAAGATGAGACGATTTCGCCAGGCGCATCTGTCGTGCTCGTGCGCGTAATCGTCATCCCAATCGTCCTGCGCTCGCTTACGAGAACGCTTACGAGAACGAGCACCGTTTCACCGAGCACGAGCACGAACGGCAACATGCCGGTTTCATCTGGGGGGGGTCTCCCATGTTCAAGCTCCTGATCGCCGATGACGAGGCGGGCTCCAGGGAATGGCTCGCCCGGGAGATCCGCTGGGAGGAGCATGACATCTGCCTGGTCGGTCCCGCCGCCGACGGCGCCGAGGCATGGGATCTATTCGAGGAGGAGAGCCCGGAGATCATCCTGACCGATATCCGCATGCCCGGCATGGACGGGATCGAGCTGGCACGGGCGGCGCTTGCGCGGACACCCGGGGTACGGATCCTCGTCATCAGCGGCCACGATGAGTTCGCCTACGCCAAGGCCTGCCTGGAGATTGGCGTCTGTGGCTACATCCTCAAACCCGCGCCGCCGGAGGAAATCCTGCAAGCAGTCCTGAAGGAGCGCGATTCCCTCCTGGCGAGACAGGCCGACGAACGCGTCTGGGCCTCATTCCGTGGCCAGCTGCAAGGCAGCATCCCGTTCTTGCGCGAGCAGTTCTTGCGCGAGTTGTGGCAGGGCGACGCCGAGGGGGCCGGCCTGGCCGATCGCCTCCGCTTCCTCCAGATTCCCGTCGAGCCGGACCGCCCCGCGGTCACGCTCCTCGCGGAAGTCAAGGATAACGTGGAGTTTTACCTGCATCACGACGAAAAGGAGCGGCAGTTGATCTGGTACGCCATGTTCGGCCTGACCGAAGCGGTGCTCGGCGAGGCCGGATGCGCCGCCCGGCTGGAGCGGGGCAGGGTGGGAGCGCTCGTCTACGGCGCGCCGGACTATGCCGGCGAGGGATTGGCCGGACTGGCGGCAAAGCTCGCCCAGACCCTCCTGGATCAGGCCCGCGCGCACCTGCCCTGCGCCCTGGCGATCGGCATCGGCGGCGTGGCGGAGACGATCGCCGCGAGCCACCGCTCCTATGCGCAGGCCCGGCAGGCCCTGTTGCTGCAAGCCAGGTATCCCGGCGAATCGCTGGCCGATCACGACAGCGGCCAGGGCCAGCAGGCTCCTTTTCTTTCCCACGTCGAGGAGGAACGCCTCGCCGCCAACCTGGAGACCGGGGATACCGGGGAGCCGGTCCGCGCTCTCTTGGAATACCTGCTGGGGGGAGAGCCCGCTGGCCGGACGCCTGCGTGCCCGGACTGGCGGCGGGAAAACGGCCTGGCCCTGGCGGGAGCAATGGCCAGGATCGCCCGGCGGAACGGCCTGACGCTACGGGAGGCCCTGGCGGACGAGGATTACGCTCTGCTGATGCGCGGCGGCCCGGACGGCGAGCCCGCGGAGGTGAAAAGATGGTGGGAAACCCAGTTCGGCCGGCTCGGCCAGGCGATCAGCAAGTTACAGAGCCATAAACTGCGGGCCTGCATCAAAAAGGCCCAGGAGTACATCGAGGCCCACTTGGCCGAGACGATCAGCCTCGCGCGGGTGGCCCGCATGGTGTACATGAGTCCCTCCTACTTGAGCAGGCTCTTTAGGGAACAGACGGGCGAGAACTTTTCCGAGTACATCACCAGGCGTAGGATGGCCGAGGCCCGCCGCCTGCTGGACGAGGGGGACAAAAAGGTCTACGAGATCGCGGCGGCGGTGGGATACGCCGACGCGGCCTATTTCGGCCGGGTTTTCCGGCAGTTCTACAACGTGACCCCCACCGACTACCGCGCCGGCCGCAGGGAAACGACGTGATCGTGTCCGTTTCGCCGCGGCCGCGGCGGTCCCGGTCATCAACGCCCGCATATCCTACAACCATCCCTGCGAAGTGCTGGGCGATCTTGCCGCCATCTACGCTGATCGCCGGCACGCACCACGGCGTGGACAAAAAGCATCTCCAGGCCTACCTCGACGAGTTCGCCTACCGCTTCAACAGGAGGGAGAGGCCGGATCTGATCTGCGAGCGCTGTATCGCGGCGGCGGCGGCTTGCCCGCCCTGGACCTACCGGGATATCGTGGGAGATGGGGATGTGGAGGGAAAACCCAAGCTAAAAGCAGTTTAAGTTTCCGGAGCAAAGGGCATATTCAATCGGAGCCGCTCCTAGCAGGATCGGGGGTATGCGCCGGCGAAGCAAGGGCCATCTTTTCCACGGGAGGTCCGCCATGCCCTCCGCCCGCCTCCACCTCGTCCGCCACGGCGAAACCGACTGGAACCGCGAGAACCGCATCCAGGGCCACCGGCCGACAGCCCTGAACGAGACGGGCCGCCGGCAGGCGGAGATCCTGGCCCGCTTCTTCGCCGCCCGGCCCGTCACCGCCATCTGGAGCAGCGATCTGCCAAGGGCTTTCGAGACCGCCGAGAGGATCGCGGCCCCGCACGGCCTCACGATAAAAACCACGCCCGCCCTGCGCGAACGGGATCTGGCCCCCCTGGAGGGCTTGACCGGCGACGAGGTCGCGGAGGCCCTGTCGGGCGGCGACTTTGCCACCTGGTACGACGTGCCCGGCGTGGAGGGCGACGAGGCCGTGCTGCAAAGGGTCCTGCCCGTCCTCTTGGAAGCACGGGAATTCGGGGACGAGGCCGTCCTGGTGAGCCACGGTGGCGTGCAAAAGACCCTGCTCCATCACATCATGGGTATCCCGCCCGAGACTCGCCGGGCCTTCGTGCTCGGCAACGGCCTCGTGCTTACCCTGGCGCCCGCCGGCGGTGGCTGGCGCGTGGAGGGGATCTGCGGGCTCGACGTCCTGGCTCCGCCGGGCGAACGGGCCTCGGAGCCCGGGCGGCGCGTCTATCTCGTCCGCCACGGCCAGACCGACTGGAACCTGTCCGGCCGCATCCAGGGGCACGAGGGGACGGGCCTCAACGAAACAGGCCGCCGGCAGGCGGACCTCGCGGCGCGATTCCTGGCCTCCCGGCCGCTCCGCGCCGTCTGGAGCAGCGACCTGGGCCGGGCGCTCGAGACGGCGGAGCGCATCGCCCTCCCCCACGGATTGGCGGTAAAACCCATGGCCGCGCTGCGCGAGCGCGATCTGGCCCCCCTGGAGGGGATGGATACCGAGCGAGCCCTGGCCCTGCGTCTGGCGGCCGGCCTCACCCACGGCGATTTCGGCGCCTGGACGGGCGTGCCCGGCGTGGAGCGGGAGGAGGACCTGCTGGCCAGGCTCCTCCCCGTGCTCGGGGAGGCGGGAGGGGTGGGGGGTGACGTGGCGCTCGTGACCCACGGGGGGCCGCAGCGGGCGATCCTCCACCACGTGTTGGGCGTGCCGGAGCAGGTTCCCTGCGGAGCCGCGCTCGACAACGGGACCGTCGTCGCGCTCCTGGCCGCGGGATCGGCCTGGCGGGTGGAGGGGATCCATGGGTCCGAGATGCTGGCCGGCCTCTCACCGGCCTGCGGCTAGGGAGCATAACGGCGTCAGGATGCGCGCGGCAAAAAAGCCCCCTCCGTGCGGAGGGGGCTTTGGGCTCTTACCGGCTGAAGACGTGCCCCCCGATCTGGGTCAGGATGGGCCTGCTCCACATCCAGGCAGAGTAAGTCTCGGCGGGATTGAAGAAGTACCTCGCCCCCCCCGTCGGGTCCCAACCTGCCATGGCCTCCTCGGCCGCGCGGTAGTTCTCGGCGGTCGGCTCGGTCCAGATATACCCGTTGCTGACCGACTCGAACTCGCCGGGAGCGAAGACGTTCCCGGCGATGGTGGCAGGGAAACCCGGATCCCGCAGCCGGTTCATGACCACGGCCCCCACGGCAACCTGGCCGGTGTAGGGCTCGCCGCCGGCCTCGGCATGGATCAGCCTGGCCAGCAGTTCCACGGCACGCGTATCGTCCCCGTTCCGGTATACCTCGGTTGGAATCTCGAGCCGGTCGCCCGGGTAGATCAGGTCCGACCAGGCTCCGTTCATCGCCCGCAGGCGGTCGAGGCTGATGCCGTTGTCCCGGGCGACGCTGTAGAGCGAGTCGCCGGGCTGGATACGGTACTCCCAGGCCAGGGCCGGCGCGGCAATACCGCCCAGCAGGGCAAGGGTCGCCGCCAGCATCGTAAGTCGGGAGAAGAGTTTTCTCATCAAGGAACACCCCTTTCGTTTCGTCTCCGGGACCGCGATTGCGGCGCGGCCCCCAAGCGCGGTTGGTGAATACGCGTGCCGCCTTGGTTCCCGGTCACTCTACTACGGGGGACCCGGTTCCACGCCGGTTGTGCGGTATTATAGCAACACCCCTCGCAGCCCGTCAACCCAATTGGGCTGCCAAAATCCTGGAAATAATCCGTGAAACCAGACGGGTAGGGCATCCCACAATGTAAACCTTAGGGGAAATTCTAGGTTGACGATATGGCAGCAGTATGGTAAGATCCTGGCAAAACCGGTCCCGAATTTGCATACCCTCTCCCTTTGCGTCCCTTCCCTCGCGCACGGGGCAAATCCGAATCTCCGTCCGAAACGGCCTCTTAGGCCGGTGCGAAGAAGATGCCTCTATCTCCCGGCAAGGCGCAAGCGCCGTTCAAGAGGTTCTTCCTTGGCACCAAAGCAGTTGCCCCTCTGGCGGCGGGGAGACAGGGGTGAGGGGTAATGGGGAAGATGTCATGGATCTCTTGACTGCCCTGCGAGCCGGCAAAGGTCGGTTCCTGAGTGGCGCCGAGCTGGCGCTCGCCGCGGGCGTCACGCGGGCCGCCGTCTGGAAACACGTCGAGGAGCTGAGGCGCCGCGGTTACGGCATCGAGGCCCGGCCGCGCCTCGGCTACAGGCTGGTCTCGGCCCCGGACCGGCCCTGCGCTGAGGAAGTGCGCGACGGCCTTGCCGCCCGGGTCTTTGGCCGCGAGGTGATCCACCTCGAGACGACCGCTTCCACCAATGACGAGGCTCGGAGGCTCGGCCAGGCCGGGTGGCCGGAGGGGACGGTGGTGGCGGCGGAGGAACAGACGGCAGGCCGCGGCAGGCTGGGCCGCCGGTGGTCCTCGCCCGCCGGCGGCCTGTGTTTCAGCATGATCCTCAGGCCGGGTCTGGCCCTGGCGGATCTCGGCCCCCTGACCATCGTCGCCGCGGCGGCCCTCCGCCGCGCGATCCTCGCCGAGACCGGTCTCGAAACGTCGATCAAATGGCCGAACGACCTCATGGCGGGCGGGCGCAAACTGGCGGGTATCCTGGCCGAGGCCAGCGGCGAGCTGGGCCGCGCAGATCTGGTCGTCGTGGGGATCGGGCTCAATGTCAACCAGGCGGACTTTCCCCGGCCGCTGCGGGGGCGCGCCGTCTCCCTGCGACAACTGCTAGGGAGGGAGGTCCGGCGGGTGCCCATCCTCCGCGCTTTTCTCGCCTCATTTGAGGATCTATACCTTCGGGGAAGGAAAGACGGGTTCGCCGCCGCCCTGGCCGAGGCGGCCGCGAACACATCCACCCTGGGCCGGCCGGTGCGGGTGCGCGCGGGCGGGAGGCTCGTCGAGGGCGTGGCGGTGCGGCTGGACCCGGACGGGGCGCTGGTCGTGGCGTTGGCGGACGGCGGGGGCGAGGCAAGGATCCACGCGGGCGAGGTGGAGGAGGCGGGGCATGGCGGCAGAGCGTGAAAGGCTCCGGGAACTGGCGGCCATGGCGGCTTTTACCGTCCTCCTGGCCGCCGGGGCGCGGCTCAGTATTCCGTGTTGGCCCGCGCCGCTTACCCTGCAAACCCTGGTCCTGGCCGTGGCCGGGCTCACACTGGGGCCGTGGCGGGGCCTGGCCGTGGTGGCCGTTTACCTGCTCATGGGCCTGATCGGGCTGCCCGTCTTTGCCCAGGGCGGCGGTTCCGGCTACGTCCTCATGCCGGGCTTCGGCTTTGTGCTCGGTTTCCTGCCCGCCGTGGCCGTGACCGGGCTCCTACGCGGCCTCGACCGGCGCCTGCCGCGGTTCGCCGCCCATACTCTCGCGGCCTTGGCCGGCCTGGTACCCCTCTATGCCGTGGGCGCCCTCTATTACACCCTCATCAAGGGCCTCTATGGCTCCGCGCCCGCCTGGGCCATTCTCGGGCCTTTCCTCGTCTATCTCCCGGGCGACATCGCCAAGGCCCTGGCTGCGGCTGCGGTGGCGGGGAGGGTGGGGAGAGAGCGGGTTAGCGGGAGAAACAAAAGTAAAAGTTTTTGACACGGTTTGCCGATATTAGTTAATATACTTCCACCATCCACAAAACAAGGAAGTCGTTTCCGGCCACGGCAGGCCTCAGTGAGGGGGTTCCGCCGTGAAGAGCCGCTATGCCTGTACGCTTCTGCTACTTGCCTTCCTGCTTGCCACCGCGGCCACGCCAACGCACGCCACCGTCTCCGCCCCGGAGGTGCCCACCGCCTCCGAGGACGGGTACAACCTCAAACCCCTCGTCAAACCCCAGATGAGCCTCTTCACGGGCGACATCGACTACAAATACCCCATCAACCTCCCGCCCGGCACCGCGGGCATGCAGCCCAACCTCTTCCTGCAATACACGGGCGGCGGCGGGAGCGGCTGGCTCGGCTACAAATGGGAACTGGGCGGCATCAATTACATCACCCGCAACGAGGGCAAGGGCACCCCGACCTACGACAATACCAAGGACGAATTCGTCCTCGTCCTGGACGGCACAACCCACGAACTCGTCAAGGAGCCCAATACAGAGCACTACCACTCCCGCGTCTTCGCGGGGCTCCGGGCCACGTTCGACGGTTACGCCTGGGAGGTCCGCACTGGGGACGGCCGGATCTATAGGTTCGGGAACTCGACCGACTCGCGCATCACCGCCGTGGACAAAGGCGGCGCCCTACGCGTCTGGGCCCTGACCGACGTCAGCGACAGGCACGGCAACCGGATCGAGTACACCTACGATATTCAGGAACTAGAAAACGGCAACTATTACCCCCTGCGTATAACCTACACGAAGAATGATGCCCAGCCCAACCGATTGGTGCGTAAGATCGAGTTCACCTGGATGCTTAATCCCTGCGATAACACCAAGTATCATTTTGGTTCCAAGACGAAGATCCCCAAACTGCTCGATGAGAT
>JBLNBS010000069.1:0-11597 GCA_050260175.1 Patescibacteria group bacterium
GGTCGCGGGAGGCACTTTCCGTCCTCCCGCACCCTCCAGGACCAAAGGGTGTGAGTCGCACACCCTTTGGAATCCCGCGACCAGGAACCCAGGTTCCTGGACCTCCTGATGATGGGGTGAAGATGCACGTCACCATCCATGGTTCCTGTGAGAGAACGTTCCGCGCCATTCCATGGCGCTTCAATACTCCGACAGGCTTCGAAGCCGACGGCAGGCTGCATCCGGCGGCCTATGCCGCGTGGCTCGACATCCATGTCTGCGCCGGGAGTTTCCGGGGTAGATACTATCCCTAAAGCCGGCACCCCGGATGGGCGACGGCCACTCTTCAGCACGGATGGTGTGACACCGCGCCGGGTGCGCCGGATTCCACTTCTTCGATACAGCTTGCGGCCTCAGGAGCAAGCAGATCAAGGAACGAGGAAGTGAGGAGCGCAGACGTACGATGGTACGTCGAGCACCGGAACGACGAAGTGACGCCGAGATGCGCAGCTCATCAGGCCGCACCGGCGCACCCGGCGCCGTTATCCCGCCCTTCACAAGTAGAGAGACGGGTTTTCACACCGCCACTAGAAGCATTTTATACAACCTATTCCTCCCTCTTACCTCTGCGCCGCCCCCTCCCTCAGCCGCCCGAAACCGACTCCTGTATAGTAGTGGCGCAGGATCTGGCGGTAATCCGCCCCCCGGCGCGCCATGCCCTCGGCGCCGTACTGGCAGAGGCCCACCCCGTGGCCGTAGCCCCGCACGGTGAAGATCACCTCGGTCCCTTTGACCTGCGGAGTGAAATGGGCCGACCGCAGGCCGAGGGCGGCGCGGAATGCGGCGCCCGTGAACACCTTTCCCGCCGCCTGGACGCGGATCACGCGGCCGCCCGGGGTCCTCGACAGAACTTGAAGATCGAGAGGGGTCTTGCCCGCGCGCACGGCCTCAGGCAGTAAGAGACCCAGCCTGCGGGCCAACTCGCCCACTCCCAACCGCATCCTGGTGGCATATTTGGGGGAGAACTCGTCGAATCCGCAGGGGACACCGATCAGGTAGGGCACGCGGTGGCGCCAGACCCACGCCGCGTCCTCGGTCCGCCCGCCACAGGTCGAGTGGTAGACGGCGTCGATCGGCCGGTGGTCGTAGAGGAGGACCAATCCCCTGGTCTCGGCCACGGCGTGCGTGATCCGCGCCTTGAACTTGGCATACCGCCAACCCCAGGCGCGGCGCAGGTCCGCGTCTGAGAGCCAGGCCTGGCCGTCGCCGGGCTGGTCGCAAATATCGGCGCGCTTTAGGTGCCTGCAGCCACGGCCGCCGAAGCGCCGCAGCCTTTTGACAGCCAGGGTCCTGGCTGCCACGGCTTGCGCTTTGAGCGCCTCGAGGGAAAAACGTGCCGGCATCTCCGCCGCGACGACGCCCGTGAGGTAGGTCTCGAGATCCATGCGGAACAGGCGGCGCGAGCGCACGGCGTAGACCGAGACCGCCGGGCCTGTACCACTTGGCGGCGCGGGGGCGCATCCCCTGACGAGGAGCGCGGGCAGTACGACCAGGCAAAAGACGAGGCCCGTCAGAACGAGCCAGATCGCCCGTCGAACCACGAACTCCCCTCCAGCCCGCCATGCTTTACCCGGTAATTCACCGCAGAAACCTGCCGATCAGGCTCTTGCCCTTGCGCGCCAGGCCCTCGCCGGCATAGGCCAGCGAGGCGAAGAGCCCGTTGACCACTATGCGGCCTTCATCGAGGTTCAGCTGCTGGATGTGCAAGTCCTCGCCCTTGATGACCATGGCCCCGGCCGTGGTCTCGAGCAGGATCTCCTCAGGGCTGAAGCTCACCACGTTGCGCGTGCCGTCCAGGGTGAGATGGCCCCGGCCCACGAGGGTGAACTGATGGTTCGCGCCCTCGGCTTCGGTGCCGCCCCCGGGACGCCGTCTCTCTTCCGGCATGGACGCACCCCCTCCGCTTGGATTCTATGCCCCCGCCGCTCCGGTCATGTACACTCCGATTCGCCGTGTGAAAGCAAGTGGCATGAAGCCTCGAGCCGGCATACCGAGTGAACTTGATGCGGATGCGTGAACGGGAAATGAGCAATGGCGCAGGTTTAAGGACGAACTCATTGTCGTTGTTGACATCACGGTAGCGATGAGATATATTAATAGGCAATATACGCCCCAAGAAGAAGGTGAGGCCATGCGCATCACCGGCGCGGAAGCCCTCGTCGAATCGTTACTCCGCGAGGGTGTGGAGATCATCTTCGGCTATCCCGGCGGCCAGGCCCTACCCATCTACGATGCGCTCTTTTCGGCCCCCATCCGGCATATCCTGACCCGCCACGAACAGGCGGCCGCGCACGCCGCCGACGGCTACGCCCGCACCACGGGCAAGCCCGGCGTGGTCTTGGCCACTTCGGGTCCGGGCGCCACGAACCTCGTCACCGGTTTGGCCACCGCTTACATGGATTCCATTCCGATTATCGCCTTTACCGGGCAGGTGCCCACGACCTCGCTCGGCCGGGATTCGTTCCAGGAGGCGGACATCACCGGCATCACCATCCCCATCACCAAGCACAACTACCTCGTCAAAGAGGTCAAGGACCTGCCCCGCATCGTCAAGGAGGCTTTCCACATCGCCACCACCGGCCGGCCGGGTCCGGTCCTCATCGACCTGCCCAAGGACATCGCCGTCGCCAAGCTCAAGTTCGAATACCCGGAGGAGGTCCGTCTGCCCGGCTACAAGCCGACTTACACCGGCAACGCCCGCCAGGTCAAGGAGGCCGCCCAGGTCATCACCGAGGCCAAGCGGCCGGTCATCTACGCCGGCGGCGGGGTCGTCTCCTCCGGGGCCGAGAACGAGCTCCTGGCCCTGGCCGAGCTGATCCAGGCCCCCGTGACCGCGACGCTCTTGGGGATCGCCGCCTTTCCGACCGGGCACCCCCTCGCCCTGGGCATGCCGGGCATGCACGGCGCGGCTTACGCCAATTACGCCATCACCGAGGCGGACCTGCTCATCGCCGTGGGCGCGCGTTTCGACGACCGTGTCACGGGCAGGGTGGACGCCTTTGCGCCAAAGGCGCGCATCATCCATATCGACATCGACCCGGCCGAGATCGGCAAGAACGTGCGCGTGGACGTGCCCATCGTGGGCGACGCCAGGCGGGTGCTGGCCGCGCTGCTCGAGAACCTGTCCGCGCAGCGCCGGCCCGAATGGCTCGCCCAGATCGAGGCCTGGAAGAAGGAATACCCCCTGGACTACGCGCGGACGGGCCCGGGCATCAAGCCCCAGGCCGTCATCGAGGCTGTCAACGAGCTGACGGGGGGCGAGGCCATCATCGTCACCGAGGTGGGGCAGCACCAGATGTGGGCCGCCCAGTACTGCAAGGTCAAAAGGCCGCGCTCCTTCATCTCCTCCGGGGGCCTGGGCACCATGGGTTACGGTTTCCCGGCCGCCATCGGCGCCCAGATCGGCAATCCCGGCCGCACGGTCATCGACATCGCCGGGGACGGCAGCTTCCAGATGAACATCCAGGAGCTGGCCACGGCCGTGGCCAACGAGCTGCCGGTCAAGGTCTTCATCCTCAACAACGCCTGCCTCGGCATGGTCCGCCAGTGGCAGGAGCTCTTCTTCAACAAGCGGTACTCCGCCAGCCTCCTGCCGTGCAACCCCGATTTCGTCCGCGTGGCCGAGGCCTACGGCGCCACAGGACTGCGCGCGGCCGAGCCCGCCGCCGTCCTCCCCGCCATGCGCGAGGCCCTGGCGGCGCCGGGCCCGGTGGTGGTGGATTTCGTGGTCGAGCAGGAGGAGAACGTCTTTCCCATGGTCCCCGCCAACGGCCCGATCCACAAGATGCTGGGGGTGGGCAAGGAATGAAGCACACGCTCTCGGTCCTCGTGGTGAACCAACCGGGCGTGCTCGCCCGCGTGGCCGGCCTTTTCAGCCGCCGCGGCTACAACATCGACAGCTTGGCCGTGGGCAAGACGGAGGACCCGGAGATCTCCCGCATGACCATCGTGGTGGACGTGGACGCCGAGGACGAGGTGACGCTGGAGCAGATCACCAAGCAGCTCTACAAGCTCATCGACGTCATCAAGATCAACGACATCACCACGGCCGAGATGGTCGAGCGCGAGCTGATGCTCATCAAAGTCAACGCCCCCTCGAACAGCCGGGCGGAGATCCTGCAGATCGTGGACATCTTTAGGGGCAAGGTGGTGGACGTCAGCGACAAGGCGCTGATCGTGGAGGCCACGGGGGCGCAGGAAAAGGTGGAGGCCCTCCTGGCCATGCTCAAGCCCTTTGGCCTCAAGGAGCTGGCCCGCACGGGCAAGGTGGCCATGGTCCGGGCGGCGGGGAGATGACCCAACCACCGGGTGGATGGATTGCCGGCGTTCTCCGGAGATGTCATGGTACGGCCTTTTAGACGCTATTAGGCCCAGCCCACCCTTTCAGCAGGCGGAGATTACGCGACCCGCGACCGGCTATGCATCTCCGCCAGGACTTCCAATCGCGGAAGCATCTTGGCCGTGCCTGGCAGCAGGTTGCCGAGGTAGGGCTGGAAGAAATCCTCATTCATACCCCCACAAACCGAGCCAAGATTTCATTTACATCCGCAGGATGCCGTGACACGGCCCAAGCCCATCTGCCGAAACCGCCGTGATTATTGACGGCTTCCACCCATTCAGCTAGGGCATCCCGTTTGACCTGGTTCTGCTGCGAATCCTCGCCCTTGACCTCCAGGACCAACATGGTGCCGTTGGCCAATCTGATCAGGAAATCGGGGCGGTATCTATGGACCACGCCCTGGTAGACGTAGAAGATCTCGAAACCGAGGTGATCGTTCTTGACCCAGGCCTTCACATTGGGATCATGATCAAGAATGAAGGCTTCGCTCGCTTCCCAGGTGCTGTCGAAGACGCAAACGTTGATATGGGAACGGCGCGTGATCTCGCAGGGCTTGCCGGTGTACCACGGTCGCATCTCGCCGGTCGAGCGGATCGGATGCTCGGTGTCGAAGACAGGCACGAGCGCCGTGACGTTCTGGGGGATGATTTCGTTCATGAGATGCTGGACAATCTTGCCCATGTTCAGGATGATCAGGATCCGCCGCCGCAAATCGTTCGTCTCGAATAACGACGGCATTATGGCCAAGCGATCCGAGGCCAGGAATTTCTCGACCAGGACCACCAACTGGGCCAGCAGGTATTCCCGGTTGCCGGGCCAGGTCGGTCTCATCTGGTCGTAGACATCGCGCGCCGCTTCGAAGATTATCCGCTGGCGCCGGTACTTGCGGCCTAATTCCACCAGTTTGATCTCGGAGATCTTTGTAACATCGGGTTTCCCCTCCACCACCGGGGCAAGCTCCGCTAATGTCGCCGTGTCAGCGGCATCCAAGGTCAACGTCCTCACCTTGCCCAGATCGAGTTGGAGGCGGGGCGTGAAAACGTGGTCGATCCTGATGATGTTCGGCCAGGTGATCTCGAACTCAAGCCGCTCCGGCATGGGTTCCACCTTTGTCTTGGGGGATGGGGGCGGCGGTGGCGGGCCATCTCCGCCTTCGTGCGGCAGAAAGGTGAACGGCACGCCGAAGATGTTGACGTACTCGGGCTCGAAACGTCCCGTCGCAGGATCCACTTCATACGATGTCCGGCGCAAACCGCGGCCCACGACCTGTTCGCAAAGGAGTTGGCTCGAGAAGGCGCGCAATCCCATGATGTGCGTGACGGTCTTGGCGTCCCAGCCCTCCGAGAGCATGCCGACTGAGATCACGTTCTGGATGCGTTCCCCCGGCTTGCCTACCTGCCCGATGGTATCCACCATCCGCCGGAGAAGCTCGGCCTGTTCCTTCTTTGATCGCTTCGGCGCCGTTTCTTCTCCGTTTTCCGCATCGTCGCCGGTATTGTCGGTATTCTCATCGATCTCAGGCGCTTCAATCTGGGATTCCGCGAGTTCCAGGGCTTTTGAATCGATGTGCAGCGTCAGTTCGGGAACGCAGAGTTCGTCGATTCGTATCTGTCCGTGGTCGAAGGCGTATTTAATCCTGGCCGCCGTTTCGGTGCGGTTGGCCACGGTGATCATGACGGGCGGTGTCCGGTGACCCTGCTGCCGCCAAGACTTCAACGCCTCCAGCCAATCCAGGCCGAGAAAGTAATATCCATTGGTCACGAGCGGTGGCAGCACCTCGTGCGGCTGGGCCTTGCGGTTCAGATTCGCATTGACCTCGGGGTCCTTGTAGATATGATAAAAACGTGATCGATAATCCTTTCCCAACTTACCGTCATCGCGTATCACGACGCGCGGCGTCTTGACCAATCCCGCTTCGATGGCATCGTTGAGGCCGAAGTCGCTGACGATCCAGTTGAATAACGCCTCCTCGGTGCTCTGCTTGCCCGAGGGCGCGAACGGCGTGGCCGAAAAGTCGTAACAGGTCAGGATCCCGCGCGCGCGGTGAATCCGGTCCAGTCCGCCGACCCACTTGGTCGCTTCCTCGATCTCCTCTCGTTTCAGCCCTTTAATCTTTGACTCCGCCGGGACCCGCCAAGCATGATGGGCTTCGTCGTTGATCACCACGATGTTTCTGGCCTCGGCCATCTCACCGAGCACATCCCGGACGTAGGCTTCATCGCTCTTGGCACCGCGCTTGTCCACGCTTTTTTTCCTGGCGATCTGCTCGTCCGTCTCCCAGTTCAGGGCCTGCCAATTGCGGACGAGCACCCTGCCCTGGCGCAGCTTTTCCAACAAAGTCGGCGGCACGATGCCGAATTCCTCATAGTAATTGCCCGGTCCGGCGGGTAGAAGGACCTGCAAACGGCTCTTAACCGTGAGACCCGGCGCCACGACCAGTACGTTCTTGCTGAAGCGCTTGTCCTGCGGGTAAGTGACCTTGTTCAGGATCTGCCAGGCGCAGACCATGGCCATGAGGATCGTCTTGCCCGTGCCCGTGGCCATCTTGGCGCAGAGCCGCAAAAAAGGCCCGCCGTCGCCCTCTATCTCTGAATCGATTCCCGCCCGTTGGGCCACGGGCGCTTCCGTCAGCCAGATCAGAGTCTCGATGGCCTCCAATTGGCAGAAAAAGAACCTGTGCTCTCGCTGTTCTGGATCGCGCCAGTGTTCGAGCAGGGTTTTTGTAATGCCGGTCACCCCGGCATATGGAGTATCCGGATCTTCGCGCCAGGCCTTGACGCGGGGCCGGATCTTGTTGACCAGGGGCAGCGGAACGAAGATGCCCGGATCGTCAAACGACTTGGAGCCGGGCGTGGCCACCACGTAGCCGGCCGGCCTGCGCTCCTCGATGCGGCTGAATGTCCTGGTCTCCCTATTGTATCTCCAGTGCTTGGTTGGCTCTTCGTATGGAGAGTTGATGATGAGCTGCTCGATGCCAGCCAATCAGCTCACCTCCAGAACCTTCAGGCTCTCGATGCCCCGGTCGTCGACGATCTTCACCGCGGCCCGTCCGTTCTTGCCCGCCTCGAAAGGCAGCGAGACCGTGCCCCGGTAAGCCTCGATCAATTCCTCGTCGATCTCGGCCCGGAGATTCCTGGCGATCTTTGCCCAGCCCTCGTTGTCCCCAGCCATGGGGAAGAAGACCTGGCGCGGGAAGAGGCTGCGGCCGTCGTAGTCCGGGTCGAGCATCCACATGGCGATCCGGCCGGGATCGCCCGATTCGATCATGCCGGTCTTGGTGTTGTAGTAATCGAAACCCAATACCTCGACTTGATACATGCCTTTGTGCTCGCCGCTCTCGATCCGACGCAGGTGAACGTCCGGCTGGCCGATCAGCCAGAAGCTTTCGTTGCTGGCCCGTTTCTTCTTGAGGTCGTCTGTGAGGAGATCCGTATTCATCTGCACCTTGAGCAGGGTCACACCCGGCCACTCGGTTTCATCGATATCCTTGGCCGCCTCCGGGTCGAACTGGAAGGCGGCGAAGATAATCAGCTTAGGCCTTGGCACCAGCCGTTGGGCTTCCTCGATGGCCAGAGCCACCTGCCGTTGCTCCAAGGCTGCGTGCTCTGGACCGAAGGAGATAACCGCCCTCTCCGCCTGATACGTCGCCTGCCGTTCCCGCACACTGTCGGCTCCCAGGTCGTTCGGCTTCGTCTCGGCGTCCGCGTGTAGCCAACGCGTGCCCGCCAATGGTTCGACTCGGGAGAATAGAATACGCTGGCCGTTCTTACCCCTGATGCCGCATTTGAATAACTCGTCCCGCCACTCCGCCTGGCGCAGCGTTTCGCCGGTATGGGCCACCGAGTGGTCGGCCGGTATCTCGGCTGCCGCGGCGGCCTCCCCGCTTATCTCCGCCAGCGACTTGACCATCGGCGCCGGTACCGCCTCCACCGTAAAAGGCCCGGTGACACGAATTCGTTTGTTGTCCACCAGAGGCTGGTCGTAGAGAGTCTCCTGGACCGGGGGCTCGTTGTTGGCGATGGATTTAAGCGTCACGTGCGGTACGGTCCTGTACTTGAAGCCGCTCGCCACGCCTTCCTCAGGATGGGCCAGTTCGTAGTATTCATAGGAGGCGGTCATCAGCCGCTGCTTGGCCAAGGTGATTGCTACGCGGGACGTATCGCAGGTGATCCAGCGGCGACCCCACTGCTCGGCGACGTAGGCAGTGGTGCCGGAGCCGCAGGTGGGGTCAAGGACTAGATCGCCGGGACTTGTTGTCATTAATACACATCTCTGTATAACAGTCTGATTCGTCTGTACTACGTAGATACGATTCGTCGCGCCACCCAGATCGTCCCAATAACTAGCCAATGGAATAACCGGGAAGTCATCGAAATAACGCTTGAGCCGTATCTGGCCTTCAAGTGCGACAATACGACCACGTTTCGCGACTTCATTAAGCTCCTCAACAGTAATGCCCCAATGCCGATTCTTTCCAGGATGATAAGTTCTTCCATCAAACTCAAATGGCACGGTGGTTGTCGGACGATATCCGTCTGATGTTAACGGGTACGCGGACCATATTCGTGCTCCTTCTGGTAGTTGACGCAAATCAGCAATCTCATCTTCTGTGAGTGACCTATCCGTACCATCAGATAATTCAACCATTGTATATCCTGTGCCACCAGCACCACGTAGTTTTCTCTGCAAAAACAGTTGTTTATAGCATGATTCAGCAATAGTACGATCACGCGTATACCAAAGAAGATAATCGCAGTTGCTTTGCAAAAACGCACCGGTTTGACTACCAGTTTTTTGTATGGCAATCATAACTACAAAGTTTTTTGAACCAAAAACTTCATCCATTAATATTCTTACTAAATGGACATTATCATTTCCAATTTGAATGAAACATGAACCGCCTTCATGTAAGAGCTCCTTAACTAATAATAATCTATCACGCAGATACGATAGATACGAGTGAATACCCAACTCCCATGTATCACGAAATGCGCGTATTATCTCTGGTTCTTGGGCAAGATCTTCATCTTTGTCTGTGTCTGCTACATCACGTCGATCTACAAAAGGTTGGAAATTAGATTTATATTTTACACCATACGGTGGATCAATATAGGCCATCTGCACCTGTCCGGCCAAGCCCTCTTTTTCCAAGAGCGAGTTCATGACCAAGAGCGAATCGCCGGCGATCAGCCGATTAGACCAACCATGGGGATGCTTATAGAACTCTATAGCTTCCCGCAAGGGCGGATTCTCGGCGGGTGTTGCGAAAAGCGGGAGCTGGCGCGGAGCATCACCATTGCCGTTGCCGCCGTTTTGCTTGCGGACGGTCTCGATGATCGTATGGGGATCGATCCGCTCGTGAACGTGCAGGGAGACGGTGGGCACTTCAAAAGACATGCGCTCGGCCTTGCCCGCCCATTGGAGCGTTGGGTCCAGATGCGGATCGTAGGCGTAGGTCTTCTTGCCGGATTCCCGGTCGGTTTCAGGAGTCACGAGGCCGACGGGCGGATTATTGAGGCGCATGGCCTTGGCATGCTCGTAGTGGTCGATTTTGCGTTTGCCCGGGGTGGGAGAGGATGATTTGGGCATGGGCAAAGCCTCCTTGTTCAGATCAGAAAGATGTTCGGGGAGGTAGTTGGGAATTCCTTGATGGGCAGCTTGATATTTCGCAAGGTCCCAATCGTTTTTAGTATATAAACCACTTGAAATTTATGCCATATTCGACGAAAGCTTGCAGCTATAATCTGTGCACCGTAAAACACGGCTATAGAGGTCGATAATAGCTGTAACCGTGGCGTTAACTCTCCCGACATCATGCTGATCGAGTATCAATGGTCGTACCGGATGCATCACACAATTCCGTAGCTCTGGAATACAACCAGTTCGTGTACTAAACTCCGACGGCGATCGATAGCCGAGTTCTTTAGCAAGCTCTTTACATTTGGCGATTACTTGGATTAATTGGGCAAGAGTTGTTGCTGTTATGGGACCAACATCTACACCACGACGCTTTGTGAGTTCCCAATATCCAAGAATACGTACTTGATGCTCGTCTCCGAGTGTCTTTACCCAGGTCCATGGATCTTGAAATCGATTGCCAACAAGAACAGCCAAGCTCAATTCAAGCCCGGCCAAAAGTCGATATAACACAGCTCTAAGTGGTTGACGGTTTAGGTCAGATATAGTAAGCAGACCATAAATCCGATCCATATATCCGCATTCGGTGGCAGATGATCCCCTAACCACCAAGACCGCTCGCTGCTGGCTCATCTTCTCAAGAATATGCGCCACAGTTGTCCCAGAAGGACCAATATAGAATAGATGACGTTCATCGCAAACTCCAGGATCATTGGATAAGAGAGATTCATTGTTATCATAGAGGGTTCTCAGTCGTTTTGTTTCGACAAGGCCAAGCAGGACATCATCTGATTGTAAAACCGGCGCCTGGTCAAACCCCCGCTGCTCCAGCTCAACCAATGTAGATTCTTCAATAATTCCCGTTTTAATAGACACACAATGTTCTATAGGTATGCATAATGCCTTCAACTCATAGTCAGAAAGTTTGTCAAGTTCATTATAATGCATGAGAACATCCTCCGTTGTTCGCCAAGATGCTTAACATAGTTATCGTTACAGATTGATGAGTAACCGTCGACGGCTGTAACCTGGAACTAGATTATTAACTGCTTGCAAGTTGTGGTGCATTATATGGCCTGATTGTTGCCACGTGATTCCGAGCACGGGTGAAGCACCGAAAAGCAAACGGCGGATCATGGCTACAGATAAGTGTCGCTCTAGTCTTTTAGGTCGGCTTCCATCACTATTTGAAAATTCGCCTACCGTACCTCGATTCCTGCCAACCGCTTGTCACATATCGACAATTTCCGCCAGGCGCTGAAGGGCCTAGTTGGGTTTAGGCGATCGTCCAAAGGCCGTACCTCGCTGTACGGGCTCGGTCGTGCTTCGAAGCGCCGCTGAGCCCCCGCACGGACGCAGGGCCTTGCAGCCGCATTTGGACCTAGCCAGGCCATTTATCGCCTGGCGGAGATCACAACCCCATCCCAAAAAGCAGGAATTTTTCAACCAAACCCGAAAACCCCTTCGGTGATATGCCATGCCTCATTCGCATCGCGAGCTTTTCTACCACCTGGTCTGGACCACCAAGAACCGCTACCCCTACATTAGCCCGGCCCTTCGTGCACCACTGCTCGCGCACCTC
>JBLNBS010000070.1:0-67901 GCA_050260175.1 Patescibacteria group bacterium
TCCGGCTGGGTGGGGGGCCTTCAGCTTCTCCCCGGCGCGAAGCATCGGTGGATCGCCGTGCTCAACGCCTCGCCCACGCCGCCACGACAGGATGACAGCTCGATCCACCGCGAGGAGCCGCCGCCGAGCCTGGGCGGGTTTGCGTACTGCGACGAGGAGTGGCCGGTGCGCGGGTGGCAATGGTGCCCCGAGCCCATCGAATGGATCGAGGATATCCCCCGTGAAGCCATTGAAAACGGCGAGGGCGTCAACCTCTGGCGGCAGCACATCCTCTGCCTGCCGGACGGGCGGATGGCCCTGTTCTACAACAGCGGATCGTACGGAAAAGAACAGATGTATCTGAAGATCTCGGGGGGCGATGACGCCACAAGACCATAGCCGCTTTGATCTTGGCGTCTTGGCGAGATGCCGATTCCGGGGTACATCACACCGCTTCGAAATCCAAGATGAAGGAGGAAACCGCTCATGCCTGATCTGCAAGTCTTGTCGGAGCTCTTTGCCCGGCACGGCTTCACGGATTTCAAATGGATCGAGCCAAAGAAGATCCAGCTCGCGCAGTGGGTCCGGTTCCGCTGCCAATTTGGCTGCGACTCCTATGGCAAAAGGGGGACTTGCCCGCCGAACGTCCCCGAGGTCGAAAAATGCCGGGAGATGATTAACGAGTATAATCTGGCCGCCATCTTCCATTTCGAAAAGCGCGTGGACAAGCCGGAGGATCGCCGGGCATGGAGCAGGGAGAAGCATCTGACGCTCATCCGGCTGGAGCGGGAGGTCTTCCTGGCCGGTTATTACAAAACCTTCCTCATCACCTTCGACTGCTGCCGTCTCTGCGCGGACTGCCCCGGTAACCGGCCGGATTGCCGGAATCCGCAGCAGGCGCGGCCCGGAGCAGACGCCCTGGGCATCGACGTCTTTGCCACCGCGCGCGGCGCGGGATATCCGATCGAGGTGCTGAAGGATTACGGGGAAGCCATGAACAGGTATGCGTTCTTGCTGATCGAGTAGGGCGGGGGACGAATTCAGTCCCGGGCGGAGATCCCCGCCCGCACGTACCGCACCCCGTCCACGTTCTCAAAGTGCGCATCCTGCGTCCAGAAGACCGCCTCATGTGCTTTGGCCGTGGCGAGCATGGTGCTGTCGGCCATCGGCAGGTTCAGATCGCGGGAAAGCTTGGCGGCGCACAGCGCGATCGCGGCGTCAAAATCAACGACCATGCCCTGCTGCATTAGCGCGACCGCCTGCAGGGCCTGACCCTCATCGCGCTGCTGCAGGACCCTCTTGAAGACCTCATAAATGCTGATCGACGGTACGACAAGCTCGGCAGTGTTCTCGATCGCGGGCGCAAAGAAACCCGCGTTCGGCCCGTCCGCAAAAAACTCCAACCAGCCCGAGGAATCCACGACATTCACGATCGGTCTGGTTCCCTTGGGACGTTAGTCTCAATGCCTTTCAGAAATCCGCGTGCCTGTTCGATCGACTTGACCGGGACAAGCTCGATCCGGCCCTCATAAGGGATCACCTGAATCCTCTGTCCAGGACGGATCCCAAGCGCCTGCCTGACGCGTGCCGGAATGACCACCTGATATTTCGGGGAGACGGTCGTGCTCTCCATACCAATCACCTATCGATCTGATTTCCGTATTACGATCCTAATCCTAGCAGAAGATGAGGTGAAGATCAACCACCCGCTTACGGTCCGGCCGCAGCGGCAGCCCTCGGTCGGATTCCACGCGGGGTCAAACGGTGTGTTTTTCACTCCGTTGAGGAGGAGTTATGGCCTTGTTACCGAATATACGTTCGATGTGAATCATGGTAGAATATGATCGTGTCCCGAGTCCTACAACACATTGGAGGTAGTCATGTCCAAGGACCACATCTTCATCAAGGGCGCCCGCGAGCATAACTTGAAAAACGTCGATCTCGCCATCCCCCGGGACAAACTGGTCGTCTTTACCGGCCTGTCGGGCTCGGGCAAGTCGTCCCTAGCCTTTGACACCATCTACGCCGAGGGCCAGCGGCGCTACGTGGAGTCGCTCTCCGCCTACGCCCGGCAGTTCCTGGGCCAGATGGACAAGCCGGACGTGGACTATATCGACGGCCTCTCGCCCGCCATCTCCATCGACCAAAAGACGACCAGCCGCAATCCCCGTTCCACCGTGGGCACGGTCACGGAGATCTACGACTATCTCCGCCTGCTCTACGCCCGCATCGGCCATCCGCACTGCCCGCAGTGCGGCCGGGAGATCAGCCGCCAGACCGTGGAGCAGATCGTCGACCATGTCCTGGCCCTGCCGGAGCGGACCAGGGTCCAGATCCTGGCGCCGGTGGTCCGGGGCCGCAAGGGCGAATACACCAAGCTCATCGAGGACCTGCGCAAGGAGGGCTACGTCCGGGCGCGCATCGACGGGGAACTGCGCGAATTGGCCGAGGAGATCGTCCTGGCCAAGTACAAGAAGCACGACATCGACGTGGTGGTGGACCGCCTGACCGTGCGGGCGGAGATCCGCGGCCGGCTGGCGGATTCGGTGGAGACCGCCCTCAAGCTCGGCAAGGGGCTCGTCTTGGTCGACGTGGTCGAGGGCGAGCCCGTGCTCTACAGCGAGAACTACGCCTGCCCGGACTGCGGCATCAGCCTGGAGGAGCTGCAGCCCCGCATGTTCTCGTTCAACAACCCCTTTGGCGCCTGCCCGGCCTGCACGGGCCTGGGGGTCAAGATGGAGGTCGACCCGGAGGCGGTCTACGATCCGGAGCGGTCGATCGCGGACGGCGGCATTCTGGCCTGGGGGCAGAGCGTCTGGAACGGGGACGACGAGGGCTATATCAGGCGGATGCTCGGCGCGGTGGTGGAGCGGATCTCCTTTTCCCTGGACAAACCCCTCGGGCAGGCCGATCCCGGCCAGCTCCAAAAGATCCTCTTCGGCCTGGGGGACGAGACGGTCCGGTTCCGGTACACCAATTTCCAGGGCCAGGAGCGGATCCTCGAGCACCGCTACGAGGGCGTGGTCAACAACCTGGAACGCCGTTACCGCGAGACGCAGTCCGAGTACATGCGGGCCGAGATCGAGAAATTCATGCGCATCAAGCCCTGCGTGGCCTGCAACGGCGCGCGCCTGCGGCCCGAGAGCCTGGGCGTGACCGTGGGCGGCATGAACATCCGCGATCTGACCGCCCTGACCGTGATCGAGGCGCGGCGTTTCATGCACGGCGTCGAGCTCAGCGAGCGCGAGGCCGTCATCGCCCGCCAGATCCTGAAGGAGATCGACGCCCGCCTGGGCTTCCTCACCAACGTGGGCCTGGACTACCTGACCCTGGACCGGCCGGCCGGGAGCCTCTCCGGCGGCGAGGCGCAGCGCATCCGCCTGGCGACCCAGATCGGCTCCAGCCTGGTGGGGGTGCTCTATATCCTGGACGAGCCCAGCATCGGCCTGCATCAGCGGGACAACCAGCGCCTCATCAGCACCCTCAAGGGCCTGCGCGACCTGGGCAACACCCTCATCGTGGTGGAGCACGACGAGGAGATGATGCGCCAGGCCGATTACCTCGTGGACATCGGCCCGGGCGCGGGCGCCCACGGCGGCGAGATCGTGGCCGCGGGCACGCTCGACGAGATCATGGCCTGCCCCGGCTCGATCACAGGCGATTACCTGGCGGGGAGGAAACGGATCCCCGTGCCGGCCGGGCGGCGCAAGGCGGACGGCAGGTTTCTCGAGGTGCTGGGCGCCGCGGAGCACAACCTGAAGCAGATCGACGTCAGGATACCCCTCGGCCTCTTCGTCTGTGTGACGGGTGTCTCCGGCTCGGGCAAGAGCACCCTGGTGAACGAGATCATCTACCCGGCCCTGGCCCGCGCCCTGAACAGGGCCTACACCAGGCCGGGCAAGCACAATGCCATCAGGGGCCTCGAGCATCTGGACAAGGTCATCGACGTGGACCAGTCCCCCATCGGGCGGACGCCGCGCTCCAATCCCGCCACCTACACGGGGGTCTTTGACTTGATCCGCGACGTCTATGCCCAGACCGTGGAGGCCAAGACCAGGGGGTACGGGCCGGGGCGGTTCAGCTTCAACGTGCGCGGCGGCCGGTGCGAGGCATGCAGCGGCGACGGCATCATCAAGATCGAGATGCACTTTCTCCCCGATGTCTACGTGCCGTGCGAGGTCTGCAAGGGTAAGCGTTACAACCGGGAGACGCTCGAGGTCCGCTACAAGGGCCAGAACATCGCCGAGGTCCTGGCCATGACGGTCGAGGAGGCGCTGTCCTTCTTCGAGAACGTGCCCCGCATCAAACGCAAGCTCCAGACCCTGCACGACGTGGGCCTGGGCTACATCCAGCTGGGCCAGCCCGCCACGACCCTCTCGGGCGGCGAGGCCCAGCGGGTCAAGCTGGCCACGGAGCTGTCGCGCCGGAGCTCCGGGCGGACGCTCTACATCCTGGACGAGCCCACGACCGGCCTCCATTTCGCGGACACCCAGAGGCTCCTGCAGGTCCTGGGCCGCCTGGTGGACAACGGCGACACGGTGCTCGTCATCGAGCACAATCCCGATGTGATCAAGACAGCCGACTACCTGATCGACCTGGGTCCAGAGGGTGGGGACCGCGGTGGCCGTGTGATCGCCGCCGGCAGCCCCGAGGAGGTCGCGGAGGTTGGCGAATCCTACACAGGCAGGTTCCTCCGGGAGATACTGGGCGGGCCGGGGCGGGCTCAAAGATCCAGGCGCGCCGCCACGGGATGAGCAGGGGGCGGCTCCATGACCGAGACCAGCATTGCCGCCAGGATCGCCCCGCCGCCCAAAAGCATCCGGGCGGTCACTTTTTCCCCACCCAGCGTGACCGCGACGATCGCCGCAAAGAGGGGCTCGGTCGAGAGGATGATGGCCGTGTCCACCGGCGGCGTGTGGCGCTGGGCGGCGGTCTGGACGAGGAAGGCGAAGCCCGTCGCGGCCAGACCGAGGTAGGCCAGGGCGGCCAGATCCGACGCGCGCGGCAGGACGAAACCCCCGCCGGCCAGGGCGTTCAGGATGAGACAACACGCGCCGACCGCCGCGAACTGGATGCCGGCCAGGGGAAATGGATCGCACGACGGCGCAAATTTACCGGTCATGACGATATGCAGGGCGAAGAATACGGCGCAGCCCAGGGTGAGTAAGTCCCCCGGACCCAAGCGCCATGCTCCCTCCTGCCAGGAGAGGGCGGTGAGCCCCAGGGTGGCCAGGAGAACGCCGATGCCCACGCGGATCGTCATGCCGCCGGGCATAAAGAGCGCGGCGATTACGGCGACGAAGACGACGTTCAAGCCCGTGATGAAGCCGGAAACGCTGGCCGCGGCATACCTGAGGCCGTATGTCTGCAGGATGAAACCACCCATGAGCAGGCCGCCGAGTGCCAGCCCGGGCAAAAGGTGCCGGCGCCAGCCAAGGAGGGAGCGGGGGGAAACGAGCAAAAGCGCGATGAGGGCCAAGGCGAAGCGGGCGCCGATCAGGAGGAGCGGCGGCAGGGATTGCACGGTGTGCCGCACGATGACGAACGTCCCGCCCCAGACGGCGGCCACGGAGATGAGGAGCAGATCGGCGGCCAGGCGGCTGAGACGCACGCGCGCGAAACCTCCTTGTCGCGATTGGTTCAGGCAGCGGTATTCGCGCTCGCGGCGGAGGTTCCTGCAGTGTCGACGTAATTTAGGACCGGACAAAAAGGATCGGAGAGAGATTCTGCGTCACCCGGCCCATTTCGAGACGGGCAGTAGAAGCAAGGCATCTACTGGGAGCCGCAATCGCGGACTCGTGACGGAACTCTTCCGATCCCGCGGTTATCTTCTCCCCCGGCCGGGGGTATTATGCATCAGGCGGAAAAAAGAGCGCGGGGGCCGGAGGCCCCCGCGCTCAACGGATCTATAGAAGAGGCCGGCACGGCCAATCGAGCGTTCACTCACCCCGCGGGGCCGAGCAGCAGCCGCATTCGCGGCTAAGCTGAGAACCGCTGTCGCGGTTCATGATCTCGTCATCTTGGCATCCGCCGGCCTCTCGTCCATAGGTTTCCCCCCGCCCGCCAACCCATGCTCCCCGCGGCAGGCCTGATCCTGGATGAATAGAGAATCGCTGGCACCGTACTCCTCGGCCAAGAGAGCGAGGAAGGCCCGGAACGGCTCGGCCGGGTATTGCTCGCGCCTGTAGACCGCCCGCGTGGTGCGGCGCGTGGGGGCCAGGCCGACGACGGAGGCCGTGCAGAGGAGGCCCGAGGCCAGTTCCTCCTCGACCGCGATGCGGGGCAAAAATGAGATGCCCAGCCCGATCTGGACAAGGCGCTTGATCCCCTCGATGCTGTCCAGTTCCATGACGACCTCGGGCTGGTACCCGGCCAGGGCGAACCGCTCGTCCAGGAAGCGGCGGAAACCGGATCCCCGGGCGAAGAGGATCGACGGCGTGCCCACCAGGGCCGCCGGGGACAAGGCGCCGCCCCGCCCCAACCGGTGGCCGCCCTGCAGGATGAGAATGATTTCGTCGTCAAAGAGAGGGACGGCTTGCAGCCCGCTTCCCTCGACGGGGGAGGTGACGAGCGCCAGGTCGATTTGGCCCTGGGCGAGCAGGGCCAGGAGTTGATCGGAGTTGCCGGAGCGGACGATGATCTCGATCGCGCCATGCCGCCGGCGATACTCCCGCAAGAGGCGCGGCAGGCGGAAAGTGATGGTGGTATTGCCCGCGCCCAGCACCAGCCTGCCGCGGCGCCCCGTGCGGAACTCGTCCATGGCTGCCCGGCCGCGATCCGCCGCGGCGACCAGGGCTTGGGCGTGCTCCAGCAGGATCTCGCCGGCCCGCGTCGGGCTGACCGATTTGCCCTTGCGGTACAGGAGAGTGAGCCCCAGCTCGCGCTCGAGCCCCCGCACCTGCTGGCTGACGGCCGGCTGGGTGAGATGCAGGGCCTGGGCGGCCCGGCTGAAGCTCCCCTCCGCCGCCACGCGGACGAAGGTTCTGAGCTGGCTGAGTTCCATCCTCTCCTCCAGTCCCGCGGAGTCCGTCCGGGTCATGGCGCCCGCGCCCAAGTACGCGCCATGCGGCACATGGTACAGGTTTGTGCTCCGGCGGCCAAAAGCGGGTTGGCCTCACAAGTTCCAGGGGAATCATCGCATATCATGGCCGGGGAGGCAAACCGCGGCGCCCCCTTTTTTCCGCCGTACCGGGCAGAATAGGGGCCTGGGATTGAGCGGTTCGCTATAAACAATTCTTATCTCAGTCATAAAAGATATTCATTTGCTTTATAGTATGCCGGATGGTATGATGAACCGGGATCAGCGCTTTTGGAGGTGTGATGCATGCCGTCCATGGTCGTGGCGGGGATGCAATGGGGCGACGAGGGCAAGGGCAAGATCATCGATTACCTGGCCGCGCAGGCGCAGGTCGTGGTCCGTTTCCAGGGGGGGAACAACGCCGGCCATTCCGTGGTGGTGGGCGAGGAGGAATTCAAGTTCCACCTCCTTCCCTCGGGCGTGCTCTATCCGGATGTCGTCTGCGTGATCGGCAACGGCGTCGTGATCGATCCCGCGGTCCTGCTCGGGGAGATCGAGGCCCTGCGGCAGAAGGGATTTGCCGTGTCACGGCTATGGATCAGCGACAGGGCGCATCTCATCCTGCCCTATCATCCCCTCATCGACCGGCTGGAGGAGGCGGGCCGGACCGCGGATCGCATCGGCACCACCGGCCGGGGCATCGGCCCGGCCTACGTGGACAAATACGCCCGTTACGACGCGATCCGTCTCTGCGACCTCCTGGACGCCGGGTTCTTTCGCGAAAAGCTCGTGCGGGTGCTGGCGGTCAAGAACCGGCTGCTTACCGGGTACTATGGCGCCGCCCCCCTCGATCCGGCGGAGATCCTCAGCCGGTACGAAGCGTACGCCGCGGCCCTGGCACCCATGGTTGCCGACACCTCGGTGCTCGTCAACGAGGCGCTCGACGCGGGACAAAGGGTGCTCTTTGAGGGCGCGCAGGGGTCGCTCCTGGATATCGATCACGGCACCTATCCCTACGTGAGCTCCTCGTCGCCCGGCGCGGGCGGCGTCACCTCCGGGGCGGGGGTCGGCCCGACGAGGATCGACGGCGTGCTGGGCGTCGTCAAGGCCTACACGACCAGGGTGGGAGAGGGCCCCTTCCCGACCGAGCTGCCGCCCGACCAGGTGAGCCAACTCCGGGACGGCCGGGATGGCCGGGGCAGGGAATACGGCACGACGACGGGGCGGCCGCGGCGCTGCGGCTGGTTTGACGCGGTCATCGCCCGTCATGCCGCCCGCATCAACGGCGTCACCGCGCTGGCCGTGACCAAGCTGGACGTCCTCGATCCCTTTCCCGTCATCAGGGCCTGCACGGGCTACCGCCTGCGGGGGAAGACGATCGGCGAATTCCCGGCCTCGTTGCGCGTCCTGGCCGAGTGCGAGCCGATCTACCGCGAGTTTCCGGGCTGGCAGTGCGAGACCTCGGGGGCAAAATCGCTCGCCGATCTCCCCTCCCAGGCCCGCGCCTACCTGGATTGGATCGCCGAAACCGTCGGGGCGCCGCTCAGCATGGTCTCGGTGGGCTGGCGGCGGGGAGAGACGCTCATGGCGGAGGATCCGTGGCAAGCAACAAGTCTGAAAGCCATAAGGTCAAAAGCCTAAAAGTCGAAACCCGAATCACGTGAAGGCACACGATCCGTGACACGCGACTCGTTACGAACTTCGCCCCGACCATTTGACGCGGCGCGTGCCGTGGTGTATAATGAATTGGCCGGGGTCTCCCGGCTTTTTCGGGCCATTAGCTCAGTTGGCAGAGCACCTGACTTTTAATCAGGGAGTCTGGCGTTCGAGTCGCCAATGGCCCACCAGGATAAATGCCCGTCAGGACTGAATTCCTGCCGGGCTTTCTTTTTGTCCATCGGCGCCTACTGTATCCTTTGTGTATCCATTCCAAAGGGTATCCATAAAGGCGCCCATCCCCGCCGCCGCAGCCTCGTCCCGGCCCGGGAACAGGTGCCCATAAACCCCTAACGTCACGTGGATCGATGCGTGGCCCATGCGGTATTGCAAGGTCTTGGGGTCCACGCCTTGGGCGATCAGGATCGCCGCGTGCGTGTGCCGCAAGGTATGCAAGCTTACCCCTTCGAGTCCGGCGGCCGAGGTTACTGCGGCCAGGTCCCGCCGCAGAACGTTCCTCTTCCTGAGCGGCCCGCCGTCCTCATCGGTGAAGACCAGATCCCATTCATTCCTCCACGGCGGCCAGTCCGGCACGTGCCGGCGCATGGCCGTTCTTCGTTCCCTGCGTTCGATGGCGGCCTGCTTCTCCGCGTCTTGGCGTTCCTTCTGCCGCGCCAAGGCGGCCATGCCCATGGGAGACAAGGTGATCGTCCGGCGGCCGGCGCCGGTCTTCACCGGGCTGATCGATATTTGACCCGTCGCCGAATCCTCGATGATGGCCTGCCGGACGGTGGCTTTCGACCCTTCCCAATCGATGGCGGACCAAGCTAAACCGCGCAGTTCCCCGGAACGCATCCCGCTGTCCAGGCCGAGCAGGAACAGATCCTCGAGCCTGGCCCCCCGGGCGGCGTCGAGGAACCGGCGCAGCTCGTCCGGTACGAGAAAGCGCGCTTCCTTGTGGGAGTAAGTCCGCTTTGCCGCCAAGCGGGCTGGGTTCCGCGCGATCAGCCCCTTGGCCAGGGCATCGTCGAAGGCGGCCCGCAGGACAAGGGCGGCAAGGGCGACAGTCCGCGGGGAGAGCCCGGCCTCGTCCAGTTCGGCAAAGAGGGCGTTGATCCGTCGATAGTCCACCGCCGCCAGCTGAAGCCCGCCGAAGTAAGGCCGGATATATCGTTCATAGGTTTCCGTGTAGCTTGACAGGGTGGAAGGCCTGACTTCGGCTTTCTTCGCGCGCAGCCAGTCCCGGAAATGATGCTCGACCGTGATCCGCCCGACCTGGACCGGGGCGCCCTTCAACGCGTCGCCCTGCACGGTGCGCAGTTTCTCCAAGGCTTCGGTCTTGGTCCGGCCGTAGACTCGCCGGCGGATCCGCTTCCCGTTGGCGTCAAAGCCAAACGAGGCCTGAGCGTACCAAAGGCCGGACTTCAACCGGCCCACAGAACCTTCACCGCGGCCACGCCTTGGCATTATGTCGCCTCCCTTGAATGGCCTCAAGATCGCTACGATCATATCAGGACGGGCTGGCACAAACAAGGGCGAAGAACGAAAAGCGCGCCATCACAGCATTTGAAGGCGCCGACGACCGGATCATTGACCCGTGGTCGGGGCTAGATTTACGATAGGACGCGAAAGGGGGCGCAGGAATGAAAAGACAGAACGTTACTGAAGCGGCGTTTTTCGAGGATGGCTTGGTTCCGATCCCAGATGCGGCGCGATTCCTTGGGCTCGGGATCACAAAGGTCTACGAGTTAATGGGCAAGGGCCAGCTACCGTTCGTCTTGATCGACCGTTCCCGGCGGATCCGGCGAAGCGACCTTCGGCGGTTCGTAGAGGAACGGCGCCGCGGCGGGCAGGCGGCGAGCTGAGGAGGGATCGAGTTGGCGTGTGATGCCGGCGCTCATCATGATCCCGAAGGCTACCTGCTTCTTCCGCGGCAAATTCGGCGGACGCTCAAGACGGCCGGATTGGTCCTCGAGTGCTACCACGAAGAAAGCCTGGGGAAGATCATTGAGCTGTCTTGCCGGCGATGCGGGCGCGAGTGGGCGGTTTTCCGCATGTCAGACGGCCGCTATGTCCGTTCCTGGTGGCGCTGTCGGAACGGGTGCAACCTGCCAGGCCGACGGGCCAGCACGAAAGGGGGATGAGCTGACGATGGGCGATGTCATCCTTTTGCCTGCCCTACGTAACGGCCAGCTATGCCCAATGTGCTTCCAACACCCGGTCTTACCGGGCCGGCTGTGCTGGACGTGTGAGCACTTGATGGATTCCGTGGAGGGATGCCTTCGCCGCGAGGAGGAACGGGAGAGGGCGATACCCCATGCAAAATAAAGAAAACGCGCCCGGCGGAAACGGGCGCGGCGACGAAGGGTTGGTGACAAGGATGTCTCATAATCAGGATACCACATCCATCCCGCAGAGACAAGATCTCGCGGGCTTTTTTGGAGGTCAATGGGTGGCGGTTCCGCGCATCCTGTGGAGGGTGATTTGGCAAAAAGGGCTTACCATGTTGGAACTTAGGATTCTTGCGGTTTTGATAGACCAATCCTGGCATGCCGGCTACCGGGTGGATACCATGTCGCAAATAACGCCCGGGGATCTCGAGACGCTGATCGGTGGTCCCCGTTCTCGGATAAGGGCGGCCCTGCGTGCAATGGAATCCTGCAATGTGATCCAAAGGGCTGATGGCGGCCGCTACAGCGTTAATAAAGATCCTTGGGCCTGGACCGGTGATTATGCACTTGATAGAGCGGCCTTCGATACCGCCATGAACCACCTGAAGAGGATGAAGGAACGGAAATACCAAGCCGATGCTTTAGCGCATGTGTGCGCATCACGTGCGCAGCACGTTATGCAAACGACCCAAACGACAAGCCCTAAAGGACCAGTAGCAGGCAATATAGGGAGCATGCCCGAAGCATGCCCGGAGCATGCCCAGTTAGCGAATCACGAAGTGGGGACAGATCGTCCCCAGGAAGAATTGAAAGTGGGGACAGATTGTCCCCAGCAAATGGGGACAGATCGTCCCCACCTCGACGCCGCAAACCCCTGCGGCGACGGCGACGGCGGCGCCCCTTTAGAAGGTTCTTTAGATCCTAAAAGAAAGAAAAAAAGCAACTTAGATCCCCCGGCTGCCGCCGCTCATTCTTTGTCCGCGCCTTCGGCGACGGACGACGCGCACCGAACCTATACGCCCGGGGTGATCGTCGAGAGAATCAATACTGCCCGGAGCTTCAAGGGCATGCCACCATTGACCGATGAAGAGACGCAGGCCGAATTGCCTGGGATCAAGAGGTTCTGCGAACGGTTTACCGACGACGAGATCCGCCGCGGACTGGGTGAATGGATGGCAGGTGACCAACCCGCGACCGTGCCCGCGTTGATAGCGTTTCTCGTGGCTCGGCAACATCCGAAGGTGAGCCGTGCAGAGCGGCTTGTGAGTTGACGGTCATTCCTGGAATAGGGAGGAGGAGCGCAATGCGGCGCGAGATACCGGGATTCGTGCCATTCCGCTGTCTGAAGTGCGCAAGTCATCTCGTGTGGCTGATCGGGCGGTCCTCGATTTGGTGCTCAGGGTGCCAAAGGCACATCGGCTGGGAGGAGTTCGAGCGAAGCCCGAGTGGCATGGAGACACTGCGGCCGGCCAGGGATGCATCACACACAATCATCTCTCGCTGAATCTTAATCGCAGGTAGAAGGCACGTCACGAGGAGTTTTCGGAAACCAACTTAAAAACAAAGCCACGATAGATCTATTGCCCAGCTAGACTGCGGGGCGTGGGATGCATCACAAGGCGTGAAAATCGAAAACAGGTCAGCGAGGGATGTTTACCAGATTTTTCCTCCCCCCCTCGGGTTCGGGTAGGGCGGCCAGGCGATGACCGGAAGGGGGAGGCTTCCGACTCGTACAGGCCGAAATTTCAAATTTTTCCCATGGATTCGAGGCCGCACGAGCCTGGTCCAGGAATTTCCTGGAAGAATGGACATTTTGCCGATTTCGGGAATCAAGCTTGACGGCTCATCGGGGACATGCTATAGTATTACCGATAGCATTACCGATGATATTCGCTTATAGACTATGAGGAGGATTCCGATGGGCGATACTTTCAGTGTCAAGCTCCCGGCCGGTCTTCCCCTGGCCGACATCGACGCGGCAGCCGCGGCGCGGGGATTGAACCGCAACCAATTCGTAATCGATGCGATCGGGCTTCTGGCGGTCCTCACTCCCGAGTTCATCCAGGCAGTGGATCACTTCGCCGCCGGCCTTCGGGTACCGCGCGCGACGGTGATTGAGGCGTTCACGATCCGCCGCCTAGCGGAACTGAAGGCAAAGGCGACGGTTCACCCGCGCTATAGCGAAGCTCTGGATGAGATCATGCTCTCTTCGCGGGGCGCCATTCTTGGGCAAGAACTGCTTGCTACACTTACAAACCAATTCGCCCAGCGGGAGCGGGACCGCCTGACCCGGGCCGAACGGGCGAAGAACCCCAAGCAAACGGCGACCGGCGCCGGCATCCCGCCCGAGGCCGACGAAGACGAGATAGTCACGCAGGGTGAGTTGGATGAGTAAAAAAATCGCGCTGGTTCTGCTCATCCTGCTGATTGTGTGGCTTTTCAGGTCCCCCCGTGGGCGCCTGGTCACAGGAAGGCTAATCTACTGGGTGGCTTGGAACATCGGTTGGGCGGTTGAGCTTGTAAAATTGATTATTTTTGGGGGCGCTAAGGATGGCGCTGCTGGGCAAACTCGCCGTCGCCGTAGTCGGTGACATCAACCAGCTCAAAACCTCTTTCCGCGAGGTCAAGAGAGAGTCCCAGTCTTTGGGGAGAGAGGTTCAGAAGTCCGGTCTGGGCCTTCAGCAGATCGCCAAGTATGGCACGATGGCCGGCGCGGCGATCGTATCGGCCATGGGCGCCATGACCATCGCCACTACCAAGAGCGCGGAGGAGATCGATCTCCTCAGCAAAAGGACGGGCGTATCCCGCGAGGAACTGCAGGGCCTTGCCTACGCAGCCCAGCAAGAGGGCACGGACATACAGAGCCTCGGAACGGCCCTGGCCCGGCTTTCGCAAAACATGTACGACGCGAGCCAGGGGACCGGCGAGGCGCGTAAGGCTTTCAAAGACTTCGGCATCGTTGTCACGGATGGACAGGGGCGCCTCCGGTCTTCTGCAGACGTGCTCATGGACCTGGCCGATCGCATGAGGGGTATGACCAACGAGACCGAGATGTCTGCCCTGGCCATGAAAGTACTTGGCCGTGGCGCGCAGGATTTGGTACCGTTCCTCCGTATGGGCCGGGCGGAGATCGAACGGCTCATCGAGGAGGCGCGACGGCTCGGATACGTCATCGGTGAAGAGGCAACAAAACAGCTCGAGGCCCTGGGGGACGAGCTTGACGCCATTAAAATAGGTTTTGCCGGGTTCGGTAGGCAAATCTCGGCGGACCTTGTGCCAGTTAATCTTGCCTTCGCCCGCGGCCTCAAGGAGATTTTGATGTGGATTCATGCGATCCCTGCGCCGATTCGCAAGCTGGTGACGGTCGGCTCCCTATTGGCAGGGACAATCGCCCTGATTGGGGGCGCCCTGTCGTTACTGGTTGTCAAAGCCGCAGCGGCCCGCGCGGCCTTGCTGGCTTTGGGCACATCGTTTGGGCCATTCCTTATTGGCGGAGCCGTCGTTGTCGGTATCGGAGCAGCCGTCAGTTTGATCGGTGAAATCGCCCAGCGTGTCAAAGTGATAAAAGGCGATCTCGACGATATGTCACGCAATACACTAGAAGCCGAACTCATCAAATGGGAAGCCAGGCTGAAAAAGGCGCGAGAAGAATTACGAAAAACAGAAAAGATGGTCGGGCAAAAATATGATCCCAAGAAAAATACTGACATGTTGGGGCCGTTATATATCGGTGGTATTCTTGATGAAATTGAAGTCGCCAATAAAGCAGTCGCTAATCTCAAAAAGAGATTGAAAGAACTTGGCGAGGAAGAGCCTGCGGCTGGCACAGAGAAATGGTCCCTGACCGAAACCCTCGCCAAAGCCAAGAAAGAGCTTGCCGACATCGACAAGATAGCTGATGCCTTCGGCGACAAGAGCCAGGTAGCCGCCGACAAGATAGCCGTGCTCAAGCGCGTCATCGTTGACCTGATCGAGCATGGATATGACCCGACAAAGACCAGCCTGGGGAATCTCATCGCCATGTACCAGGCATATGCCGAGGCCTCCCAGGCCGCCACCGACGCCAAGGAGCGGGAAAAGAAGGCGACCGATCTCCTCACGCAAGCCCAGCAGGCACTCAACGGGGAGACCTACCAAGATATCTCCGCACTGGAGACCCTGCGCGCACAGCTTGAGGCGCAGGCAGCCGTGGATACGGAACGCGCCGATTCTCTCAGGGCGGCGGCCGCAGCCCTGAACGTCCTGATCCTATCTCTGCGCCAAGCGACCCAGGACGAGCAGAACGCCGCGGAAGCGACGGAACTCCTTGCCCAGGGGCAAGCCAAGCTGGCGGAGATGACCGGCCAAGCGATCCCGGAGTGGGAGACGTTCGCCCAGAAGCTCGAGGAGGCCGCCGCGGAGTCCGGCGTCCTGCCGGAGACGGCCGAGGCCCTGCGCGACCTGGCCGCGGCGATCCGCGAGGCGGGCCTGGCCACCGTGGAGATCGAACCCTATGATTTCGAAACCGCCTTCATCGCCGGCCTGCGGGACACGGCCAAGGAGTGGAAGGACTTCCTGGACCACGTGCGCGGGGGCGCGGCGGACTTGGCACAGACCATGAACCAGACCCTCAACGACTTCTTCTTTGACGGTGTGACCGCTCAGCTCAAGAACCTGGGCGACTATGCCCAGCAGGTATTCAACTCCATCGCCCGCAGTTTCGCCAATATGCTCTCGGACATGTTAATGAACTGGCTGATGAGCGGCTTCACCAACATATTTGGCGGCGGGTTCTTTGGTGGCGGGCCGGTTGGTATGCCCTGGCCGTCTTATATCGGTACCATGGCCGAGGGTGGGACCGTGGCGGCGCGGGCGGCCTACCTCGTGGGCGAACGCGGGCCTGAGTTATTCGTCCCGCAGCAGTCCGGGACCATCATCCCCAATGACGAGATCGGCAGTCTCTCCCCTAAAGTTACAGTCAACCTGATTAATCAGTCCGGCACTCCCCTGCAGGTAACGGACCGCAGAACCGAGGTTGACGGCGAGCAGGTAGTCGCCACACTCTGGCTTGGCGCCTACTCGAAGAACAAGGGCGGCCTGCAGGACGTTCTTGGCGGGGGGCGATAACGATGCCGGCTTTTATTGAACCGCTGCCGCGCGGTACGGGGAACGCTGTGGTGGTTTGCCACAAAGCGCGATGGGCTCTCGTCCAGGATGACGAATTAAGGCGAAACATTCTCCTCCTCGCGCGGGAGTTTTTCCCGCTGGAGCATTGGCTTGCCCTGCGAGAAGGCGACCGCCTGGTTTATTGGCGCGTTGATGATCGATACCATCCCGGTAAAAACTTGGCCCTGGACGCGACTTGGTCGGCCACCGCGCCAACGCTACCAACGAACCCCGAAGACAGGCACGCGGTACGGCTGGGGCGAATTGTTGGCGTCCTCCCGGATCGGAGGCTTTGCTTCATCAGGGACTTGGCAACAGGCAGGGAGATCCTTTGCCACGCGCGGGCCGTTATACCCGCCAGTGATTGGTCTATGCTGACGGTAGGGACTCTGGTGTCTTTTTGCGCCGATTACGATCGGCTCCATCCAGGTCTTTTCCGCGCCGTTGTTGTTCAGCGTGGCAATGCAGAGGAAATTCACGCCGGCCTCCCCGGGGTTCTCGTGGCCGCCGCCGATCCCCCGGTCGAGGACGGCCAGAAGGCCACAAAAAGCGAAGAGACCACCAGTGCCGCCGGTGTTGGCGGCGGCTGTGGCATAGAACCCGGGTTCCGCTGGAGAGCGGACCTGCCGCGGCCTGTTGGAGAGCAGGGAAACGGCCTTGCCGAACTACCACGAGGCCACCGCGCAAGAGTTGGAGAACCCTTGCCGCGGGCGTTGGAGAACGCGGCCGGATGAACGGACGGCAGGAGGGTGAATGGAACCCCAAAAACAGGAAAGGGAGTGTCACGGATGACACCTGATGAGATTCGGGCTGCGATCGCGGAAAAGGGCGAGCAGAAACGCGCGTTACTCAGGCGGATTGACAAAGCCCCCGTGGAGGAACTTAGAGCGATCAATATCGGCCTGGAAAACCTGAACGCGGAAATCGCCGATTTGCAGCAGCAATTGGCCGAAAGCGAAGCCCAGCGGACGCCTGGCGGCCCTGTGGGTCGGATGCAGATCTTGGGTACCTATGGAATCCACCCCGCCGCCGGCAACGTCGCGGGCACGGGCGCCATGCGGGAAGAGTTCCGCGCGGCCCTCGAGGAAAAAGGCAAGGCGCTTCTCGAGCGGCGCGCGGTGATCTTTACACCCGAGGAGATCGCGGAAGCACGGTCCATCACAATCGCTACTACCGGGATCGTAACAGGCAAGGCCGTCGATCCGACGATCGCCCCCGCGCCCCAGCAGGTGAGCGCGCTGATCGACATGGTAGACGCGCCGACGATGATTGGTGCCGAATCGTTTGCCAAGCCGTTCCTGGTCAGCGTAGGGGAGGGCGATTACACCGGCGAAGGTTTAGACGCCGCGGAAGCGGAACCGACCTTTGGATCGGTTACGATTCAAAAGGCGAAAGTGACCGCGTATGCCGAATTTTCCGAGGAAATGCGCAAACTGTCGCCGATTGACTACGCCGTGGCCATCATCGGCGGGGTTCGGGAAGCCGTGCGAAAAAAACTCGGCCGGCAGATCGTTGTCGGCTCCGGTGGTGTCAATGCCCTCGTTGGCATCTATAACGCCCCGGAGGCCGTCATCCCGGCCGCGTCGGACCTGGAGATTGGGACCGTCGATTCGGAGACACTCAACAAGTTAATTTTCGGCTTCGGCGGAGATGAGGCCGTGGAAGGCGAAGAGGCCGTCCTGATCCTGAACAAGCTGGACCTCAAAGCCCTCGCGGATCTTTATGGAAACGATGGTCGAAACCTTTACGACATCCAATATGCCGGCGCTACTGGGTTTATCACTAACCGCGGGGGCGGCGGGATGAAGATTCGGTACGTCATCAACGGCGCATGCGGCGTTCTGAGCGACCCGGCTACAGTCGCAGGTGCCAAAACCATGTTGTTCGGCTATGCCAAGGCCTATACCCTGTGTCAGTTCAGCGGCCTCGAGGTCCAAGAGTCATCCGAGTACCTCTTCAAGAAGGGCATGATTGCAGTGCGGGCCGTTGCGATGGTTGGCGGTAACACGGCGCGGTACAAGGGTTTCGTCCGTGTCAAGAAAGCGGCCTAGCGGCGCCCTGAGAACCTCGTGGAGTTACAGCGCGCCCGGTTCACGCCGGGCGCGCCTACGGTTCCCGCGTGATCCCGGCCTTTTCGTTCGTCCTTGGCAGGGCGGCAGCCGGGGGCGATGAACCCCCGGCCGCCGGCAAGAGGAGATGATTCCATGGACCGCTACTTCGTTGACAAGGATGGCTATGTGTACAGATACGATGGGGAATTAGAGCGGCCAGATCCCGAGATCACGGAGGCACTTGCCGAGATCACCCTGGCCCGCCATCAACGGTTCCCTTTCCCCCTGCCCGCCGACTGGCCGCGGTTTAGAGCCTTCATTACCTCTAGCGGTGAGGTGTACGTTGCCGAAGCGCCACGCAACGAAGCAGATAAGGACATCTCCTGCCGGCTGCCAAAGTACCACGTATCACCGACGTACATCACTCCGTCTGGCGATTGCTATAACGGCGACAGGCAGAGCGAAGAGGACATCGAAGTTCCTCCCAAGCCTCCTTTCCATAGGTGGGATGGCCAGAAATGGGCCTTCGACATTGAGGTGTACCGTCAGGAGTATCTGCGGCCCCGGCGTAATGCCCTGTTGGCCGCGACCGATTGGACGGACCTACCTTCCGCTCCGCTTACGGCGGAACAGAAGGCGGCCTGGCAAACTTACCGGCAGGCTCTACGGGATCTCCCCGAAAAGACCACAAGTGCCGAAGTGGCCTGGCCGGAGATGCCGATGAAAATCCAAACCCTACCTGATTTAGGAGGTCTGATAGCATGAGCGGCGCCATCAAAGTTTCCGGCGCGACGTTTCTCCATTTATGTTATCATCCCACTATCCACGAGTCTCAGCCCGTCGAACACCTGGGCGTGAAGCCGTGGGCCATAGGACGGTCATACGAGTTCGGAAAGACCGCCAATCCGCACAAAAAATTCATTGATTCGCGGCTCTTTGGTATTAAGAATCCCCACACAGGGAACATTCATTTTTTGAATCACTTAATACAAGAGATATATTCATTTGGGAAAACAGGTCAAAAAGACTCCGTGATATCCACTTTTTACCACTATGACCCGCTTATCGCATTCCATGAGGCTAATGTTTTAATTTATGAACTGCTCTATATCATCCGCGAACAAATCTTTGAGGAGGTCAGGCGGGAGCGGTTCCCTTCGCTTCCTTCCAGGGAAACATGCCTCTTCGCCTTGAATGACAGCGAGAAAGATCTTGATTATTGGATAAACAATCTGCTTGGCGGCCGGGCAGCGGCCGAAGGTAAAGAATCCTTCCCGGTTACCCTGGTTAAAATCAGGTTCACCGGGAAGGTGTTCAAAACAAACCGCTTGACCGGTGTGTTTCTGCCGCTGGTTTCTGCGGGTCCGGATTATTGGCGCGAACAAGCGGGCAAGTACTGGTCGGGATCCGTCCCAGACTCACCAGACGCGGAAGAGGTTCTTCTTGGGGAAGGCGTAGGCGTGGTCGAATCTATTTCTCCGATCGAGTGGCGCGTGGATCCTGTGCAGTTCAGTACGGCGCGAAAGGCCGAACTGGTCCAGACTACCTTGGTCCCGGCGGCAGGAGGTTGATTCCAGATTAACTACATACGCTGCGCCAATCCGAACTGCTCCACCCTGTTTGACTCCCGGTGCGGCTCTGTTTGTTCAGTGTGCCGTGCGGCCCAGGCGGCGGGGAAGCTGCCCTTAGAATTTCCCAAGATTGAGCCAGCCGCTACAGTCACTCCCGCAGGATCGGGAAGTCTCGTCACATATTTCCCGGTGCACCATGGTTCCCTGGGCGTCCAGATACGAGGCGCGGAATATTCATGGGTTCGCTATACTTCGGGGTTCTCCGCGCCGCCCGACGTGGTGGACCTTTGCACGGTCTACCATACGTGGTCCCTTGTCGGGATGAGTTATCATCAATGGGGCAGGATTATTGTTCGACCCAAGTCCTATGTTGGGCTTTATTCGACCCCCCGATGTCACAACGATCTATTTGATGATTTTCACGCCATAACAAGAGTGGATCTCGAAATGATGGAGAAATGGGGCCGAGAAAACAATTCGTTATTTGATTGGCGGTTGTCTTCTTCGAATCCACCAAATGGACGCGGACCTAAACAATTTGGCGAAAACGCGATTATTCCGATTTGTATTGCCCAAATACCCGAAGGTTTCCTCAAGGTTTTTTATGGCGGTGTTCATTCGTTTGGGTTGAACTGGGAATTCTCACCCGATGGTAGATTCAGCAGCAATACGGAACCTCCAACTGCGGAAGACAGCAAAATGCTGTATGAACGCGCGTTCCGGATCAAGGCCGCGAAAATGCTCTGGTTGACTGATTGGACTACCCGGGCTGATGCACCGCTGACGGAAGAGAAACGCGCAGCCTGGGACGCATACCGCGCGGCTCTTTACTGCCCAGACGAGATCCTTTCGGGTGCCCGGGAGATGCCGCGGATGCCGGCAGGCCGGGTCCTTAATCCGAGGTGGGACTCAGCACCGATGGAAATCTGTTGGGACACCTGGTGGAAGTTCAGGGAGCCGGCTGGCAACGCAGGTGATTTTCCCTTGGCTGAGTGACGGTCCGTTTCGATCGGCAGCACCATGGAGGGTGAGAGATGGCCGCGAGAACGCCGGGTGATCTCCTGCTGAGTTACGATGAGATCCGGCTGGTCTATAACACCCTGGCCGGCGTCCCGAACAAGTCTTTGCCCGCGGCTGAACTCCTGGGCAAGCTCTATCGGGCCATCGTGGTCCGGGCATCCCAGGAAGAGCGGGCGGAATTGGCCGCGCGGATCCGTGCCGGCGTGAACTATGCCGGCCGGCTGTGCCCGGAGTGCGGCCGGGGCCTCGAGAAGATCGCCGGCCAAGATGCCTATGGCTGTCCCAAATGCGGCGGCGAGTGGTGGCCGGCGGACTCGAACGAGGCGCCGATGTCGGCGGCGGCCTTGTGGCAGGACGAGCAGCGGGTGAAGCGAGCCCTGATCGACCCGAACTCCCACGGCGGCGGCAAAAAGGGAGGTCGGCGTCAAAAGCAAAAGAAGCCGCCGCCAGTGCCCTGGTACCAAAGATGATCCCCGCCCGGTCTATATAGACCTATATAGACTCTATATAGGTTTTGTATCGTACGAAACAATTGTCTGGTTCAACCGTTCCCGGATCGCCTCTTTCGAGATCCTGAACCTGCGCCCGATCCTCATGGCCGGGATCTGGCCGGCATGGATGGCGTCGTAGATCGAGTCGTGCGTGACGTGTAGAAGCTCCGCCGCCTGATCGACGGTTAGCACGTCGTCATAATCATCGAACCGCTTGGGTTTGCGAGATCTGGGCATGCGGAATAATTCGCCCTACTGACTGCTTCTCCTCCATCCCCGAAAGTGGGGTGGACGCCGAACAGGTCAGGGCGGGCGGCGGGGACCAGGACGAGGGGAGGGTACTTTTACGTCCAGCCCTCAATATCCCGTCCTGGGGCATCCTGAGGCCTCGTTTTTGGGCCGATGCCCGCCCGGCGTAGGTTTGGAGACTGTAGCGCCTCTCTTGCGGAATACCCCGAACTGTTATAAGCTTGATCAGAGGCCGTGGATCGGTAGTTTGCGGCTCCCCATCCGCGCCTCCGGCCCGGGGCTTAACCGCCCCGGGCTTTTGCGGGTTACGGGTATAAAAAACCCCCACGGGGAGATCCCGAAGGGGTTTATAGCCAATGAGGACAACTTACGCGGGGCGGATTTGTGCATTGCACTGATCACAGAAGAACCGCTCTCCGTCGTCTATGGCCTTCTGTATGTCCACAAAGGTGATTAGATCGTCCTGCCTTACTTTGTCAACTTCTTCTTCTGTGGCACAATCTTTACAAACTATTTCTTTATTGATGTAATACCCAGCGATTTCCTCATCTTTATAGGTGGCCATGGGTTACACCTCCTTTCGTCTGCCTTCATGATACCAGATCCTCTGGGCAAGCCCCAATAGGTGCGAAAATTCTTTTATTGACCGCTTGCCGTTACCTGCCACAGGCGGCCGCCATCCCGGACGGCACAATCCCCTAAGACTGGCGCCCCATAGAGACAAGGATGGACTTCATTGCTTCGGCGAGAGGCACTTTCTTATGGCTTGGCGGCCGTTTCATACCAAGATCCGCCCAAGTGATAATCGCAATATCTGCCGCTTTCAGTTTCTCATTGGCCAAGCGCCAGATCGTGTGGTTCATGGCTTCGGGCAGATTGGCGAACGGGATGACAACCGGACCCGTCGAGAAATTCGCGGCAGCGGCGGCGATTTCCGGCCGGACGTGCAGACCGTCTTCCATCACTACACCCCTTCTCGCTTGTAAGTACATGCCTTCATATATAATACCATGCGTTCATATGGATGTCAAGCTTCGCATATGACCGAATTGTCTTCTAGTGTAGTTTGTGGTATCCTGTTACCGGGGAGGTGATCCGCTTGGAGTTCTTGACACCCGAGGAGGCCGCGGCCAAGCTCAAAGTGACCCGGCGAACGGTCTACAAATGGCTGACATCGGGGCGCATCAAGGGCGTAAAGCTTGGCGATAGTTCGTTATGGCGCATCCCGGAATCAGAGATGCTCCGCCTTCTCGGAGAGAGCCAAGGCCAAAAGTAAAGGCCGGGGATCATCTCCCCGGCCGGTGATGGGCAATTCTCATGTATCCATTTTGTATCCATATGGGCGAAAAAACGCCCTAAAAAACGGATGACGACGAAACCCATGATGGGCTAAAACCCCAGTATTATGAAGGACTTCGGGCACTGATGAAAATACATGAAAAAGGCCTGATCCTGACTTTTAATCAGGGAGTCTGGCGTTCGAGTCGCCAATGGCCCACCAGCTTTAAGAAGGGCTTGCGATTATTTCGTAAGCCCTTTTTTTGTACAACTCGCCATTATTAATACATGACCGCGGCCCGATACCTGCAGCCCCGCATGCTTTTTGGCGGTTAGCCGGATGGATCCGGCAACATATCATAGAACAGATCACGGAGTGCTCTGCATGGGCGAGAGCGGTTATTCCGCAATGATTCAAGCCTGATGCCAAGGTAAGCACCTCTGATCAAATACCGGAATCGCTTGACGCAAAGAAGGGAGAGAACTAAATGGGCGGCAGCACCGGCGGTCTCGGCATTTTCGGTGGCAATTTCGCCTTCATCGTCTTCTTGGTCTTCATCCTGTTGCTCTTTGGCGACAGTTTTCCCCGTAACTAAGCACGCCTGAACAAAAGCCCGTCCTGGGAATCTGGTACGGTTGACTATTCTGTCGCAAAAGGTGGGTATCAGAATGGGCGGTACCCATGGAGGATTAGGCGGCATCAACATTATCTGGCTCCTCCTCCTTTTGTTGCTCTTCCTCTAGACCAAGACAGCCGCTTAAACCAGGCTATAGCCAAGACCAAAGCCCGCTCAGGCGGGCTTTTTTCCACTTGCGACAGCATGTCGGGGAGGGGCGGCGCGGCCTACGGGGCCGGTGTACAGTGCTGTATTGCCGCGGCGGGATCGGGGCCGGTTGACCCGCGCGCCGGTCTGTGGTATCATAATTGATGCCCCCGGGCGAGGAGAGTTCGCGGGGCGGCAGTATGACAAGCGCCCGTAGCTCAGCGGATAGAGTGCCGGACTACGAATCCGTAGGCCGCTGGTTCAAATCCAGCCGGGCGCGCCAAGAATGACGAGGGTTTCCGGGATCGCCGGAAACCCTTTTTTGCTGCCGGGGGACCTAGTGTTCAGTATATCTCCGGGCTTGGCTTCGAGCATGGCTTTGGGTATAAGATCGAGCGGAGATGTCAAGATTGGCCATGGATGTTTGATCGAAAAAGAAAGAAGGTTGCGTGATGGACCAAGCTGATAAAATTCGAGAAAACCGGTTGCGGAGGATGCTGAAGAGGCAAGGATTTTGCCTGGTCAAATCCAGGCGGCGCGACCCAAGGGCCATCGATTACGGCGGGTACATGATCGTGAACGAATCCAACGTGGTTGTGGCCGGCGAACTCAACACGGGCTGGGTGTTGTCGCTCGACAGTGTCGAGCGCTTCGCGCTCGGAAAAGGCCTGGCGAGGCAAGGGCCGCTTCCGACTGAAGGGTGCGGGCAGGGAGCGGGCGGGTTCCGCGGGCGGTGACCGCGGGCAGGTGCGGCCGGGAGGCGATGTCGAAGAGAGGGGAAAACGCGCCCCTGGGATACTGGCGATGTGGCGCGGGGGAGCCCGTCTCCATCCCGCCGGTTGGTTGCCAGTCCCAGAGGGCGAAGGGAGGACGGGGCCGCAATGCAGATCCCAACTGAGTTGCGCATCGCCATCGCGGACGAAGTCGGATCGCGGCCCATCAAGGCCATCGGCGCGGCCGCCTCCAGGCTTTCCAGGAGCTATCGCGGCGGCATGCCTCCCGGCGAAGGCAAACACCTCCATTCATACGAGGATGTGCTTGCCTATGCCGCGTTCCGCATGCCGGCCACGTTTGCCGCCATATATGCCGCCCTTCACCAAATCACGGACCGTTCCCCAAACCTGAAGCCAAGATCATTACTGGACGCGGGCGCCGGCCCGGGCACGGGGATGTGGGCGGCGTCGATTCTCTGGCCGGATTTGGAGCATATCACTCTGCTCGAGCGGGATGAGGATGCGATCGATCTCGGCAGAAGAATTGCCTCCCGTTCCCTCTCGATAGCCGTGCAGAAGGCGGACTGGGTCAAGACCGATCTCGAGAAAACATGGCCCGTCCCGCCGCATGATTTGGTCATTGCCTCGTACGCGCTGAACGAACTGCCGCAGAACACGAGAACGGCAATTATCCAACAGCTCTGGCAAAGCACGGGGAGTGTCCTGGTGATCGTGGAACCCGGCACACCCCAAGGATTCCTGCTGATCAAGCAGGCACGGGAATTGCTGCTTCAAGCGGGCGCCAGGACCATGGCTCCCTGTCCCCACGACAAGACGTGCCCCATGGAGGAGAGAGACTGGTGCCATTTTTCGCGGAGAGTGGCGAGAACACAACTGCATCGCCAGGCAAAGGCGGGAGAGTTGTCTTACGAGGATGAGAAATTTTCCTTCCTGGCCATGTCCCGGACGAGCGGTGAAGCGATTAAAGGCCTGGTCATAAGGCATCCCCAGATCAGGAAAGGCCATATTCATCTCAAGCTTTGTACGCCGGATGGTTTGACGGATGCCATAATAACTCATAAAGACAAGGGGTTATTTCGAAAGGCGCGTGATTTGCGCTGGGGTTCGATTTATGATTGATTCAATACCAGAATGCAAAACCGCGGGGCCCAATCACCGGGCGCCCGCGGTTTTGCGCTCTCCCCCGGCGCCTCTCCGCCGCCGGCATCCGTACGTGCCGCAAGCGGTTCCCCGCCGGGCTCCTGGGGAAGCGGGAAGCAAGGCGCGGGCCGGGTCAGGTCTTTTCGCCCGGCTGCTCCTTGGTCACGAACCAGCGGTGCAGGAAGTACTCGGCCACGGCAAGCACGATGCCGATGGCCGCCAGGCCGCCGAGGGTGATGTCGAACCGGGTCATGAGGCGGCTCATGATCCAGAGGATCACCCCGGCCGTGACCCCGTCCGCGATGGCGGTCGCCAGGGTGCCGATGGCCGGCAGGAGGAAGAGGTCCCAGAGAAAATAGAGGATCACGGTCACGACCGCGCCCGACAGCACGGCGTTGCCGAAGGTCATGCGGCCCGCCGACGCCCCCACGAGCCAGATGACGGCCGTGGTGACCAGGAATTTGACGAGCAGGTTCACCCAATGCCGCACGGATGCCAACTCCTTTTCGGGGATCTTGCGCTAGTCTCCCACAGGAAAGAGGGGTGTTATGCTGGTAAAGCGGTCCCGAGCGCGGGGAGGCACGGGAAGGGCATCGATTGCCAGATTTTTCTTCTTGGCCGCGCGCCGGAGGCGTGATAGAATTGAATCGAACAAATGTTCGTGGGAGGGGAAAACGTGCCCAAGCTGCTCGTCGACTGCGACGCCTTCTTTGCCAGCTGCGAGCAGGCCCGCAACCCCGGTCTCAGGGGCAAAAAGGTCCTGGTGGCGGGGGACACGGAGCGGCGCAGCGTGGTCGTGGCCGCCTCCTACGAGGCGCGGCAGGCGGGCGCCAAGGCGGGCATGCCCATCCAGGCGGCCCGCAGGCTCGTGCCGGACGGGATCTTCATCATGGGCGATCACGGCTTCTACATCGACTGCAACCTCAAGCTCTTCCGCAAGCTCCGCTCCTACCGGCATCCCGTGGAGATCTATTCCGTGGACGAGTTCTTCGTGGACTTCCCGGGCTCCTACGAGGGGGCCGAGGCCATGGCGGGCGACTTCCGCGCCTGGGTCCGGTCGGACCTGGGCATCACCGTTTCCATCGGCATCGCGCCGACCAAGGTCTACGCCAAGCTGGCGGCGGAGATGCAAAAACCCGACGGGATGACGGTGCTCCGCCCCGGGGACATCCCCGCGGCCGTGCAGGACCTGCCCGTGGGCAGGCTGTTCGGCGTGGGGCCGCGGACGGAGGAATTCCTCGCGGGCCGCGGGGTGAGGACCATCGGGGACCTGCGGCAATACCCGCCCGAGCTCCTCGAGGCGGAGCTCGGCGCCAGGGGCCGCTGGCTCCACGCGGCGGTGATGGGGACAGACGATGATCTCGTCAAGGTGGTCCCCGATCCATACAAATCCATGGGCAACGAGATGACCCTGCCCGCGGATACGGACGACCCCCGGACCATCCGCGCCTTTCTCTATTACCTCGCGGACATGGTGGCCAGGCGCCTGCGGGCCGACGGCTCCGCGGCGCGCACCGCGCACCTGTACGTGAGGTACGGGGACTTTACGGGCTTTGCCAGATCCAGGACCATGCCCAGGCCGGGCTTTTTGGCCGAGGACCTCCTGGCGGCCGCCGAGGCCCTGCTCGCCAAGCATCACCGCGATCCCGCGCGCAAGATCCGGCTGCTCGGCCTCGGCGCCTCCAACCTGGTGCGGGCCAACGGCTTCCAGCTCCCCCTCTTTGCCGGGGAGCAAAAGGCGCTGGCCCTGGCCAGGGCCTTGGATCGCATCAGGGATGCCTACGGGCAGGACGCCATCGGCCGCGCCTCGAGCTTTGCCGTGCAGAACGCGCCGCATCTCGCGACCTTCGCCATCGTGCCCGGCACGGGCCGCAGGCCGCCGTGAGCGGCTTCCGCGCGGCGCCGGTGAAAGAAGCATGCACTTCAGCGTGACATAACTAGGCCGGTGCGTTATAATGGAGGTGTCCCACACAAAGCCGGAGCTTGATTGCCGGGTTGCTGCGGATGGCCCGCGGTTCGTCCCGCCCGCCCTTTGGCGCGCCCCTTGGGCTCCAGTAGAACGGAGTGACTCGATGACAGGGGTTCTCCTGCACCGGGAACCGGAGCTGATTCGCTATCGCGATTATATCCTCGACGATTTCCAGGTCGAAGCCATCGAGGCGCTGAACCGGGGCAACTCGGTGCTGGTGGCGGCCCCCACCGGGGTGGGCAAGACCCTCATCGCCGACTACCTGATCGACCTCGCCATGGCCCGCGGCGACCGCATCATCTACACGGCCCCGATCAAGGCCCTCTCCAACCAGAAATTCAAGGAGTTCAAGGAACTCTACGGGCCGGACCGCGTGGGCATCATCACGGGAGACGTGGTCATCAACCCCGACGCCGAGGTCGCCATCATGACCACGGAGATCTTCCGCAACATCCTCCACCAGGACCAGGCCAGGCTGGAGGGGATCACGCATCTCGTCTTCGACGAGATCCACTACCTCTCGGACGAGGATCGCGGCACGGTCTGGGAGGAATCCATCGTTTTCATGCCGGACCGCATGCGGCTCCTTGGCCTTTCCGCCACCATCCCCAACGCGGAGGAACTGGCCGCCTGGATCCAGGAGATCAAGGGGCACCGGGTCGAGGTGGTGCGCAAGGCCACGAGATCTGTGCCGTTGCAGCACCATTACTTCGAGCGGCACCTCGGCGCCACCACCCTGCCGGAGATCAAGCGCTACGTCTCCCGCCTGGAGCAGTCCGATCCCACGCTCCTGGGCGGCAGGCAGGCCACCCGCCACCTGGACCTGATCAGGCACGCGGCCAAGACGGGCGGCCTTCCCCTGCTCTACTTCGTCTTTAGCCGCCGGCTCTGCGAGGAGATGGCCTACGAGGCGGCCGAGCAGCGGAGTTACCTGGGGCCGGCCGAGACGGCCAGAGTGGAGGCCCTGGTCGAGCGGTTCTATGCCGAGCAGGGCATCGACAAGCTCAAGCATCTCGCCCGGGTAAAGCAGCTCTTGGCCAGGGGCGTCGCCTTTCACCACGCCGGGGTGCTGCCCTCGCTCAAGGCCGTCGTGGAGCATCTTTTCGGCCTCGGGCTGATCAGGGTGATGTACGCCACGGAGACCTTTGCCGTGGGCATCAACTACCCCGTCAAGACGGTCTGTTTCGACTCGCCGACCAAGTTCGACGGTTTCACCTTCAGGCCCATGACCACCCTGGAGTATTTCCAGATGGCGGGCAGGGCCGGCCGTCGGGGCATCGACACCAAGGGGACGGTCTATCTCCTGGCGGATCTCTCCCATTTCCGGGCGGCGGACTTTCCGAGCACCCGCGAGGAGGACATCCTGCCGCTGCAGAGCCGGTTCGAGCTGTCCTTCAACACCGTGCTCAATCTCAAGCGCAACTACACCTCGGAGGAGATCCAGGTCATCCTGGACCGCAATTTCGCCACCTACCAGGCGAGGAACGAGCGCGCCCGCCTCGAGGCGGAGCTGCGGGCCGCGCGCGCCGCCGCCGCCGAGCTGCGCCAGGGTCTCTGCCCGGACCGCGAGGCGCGCGACTGCCCCAACAACTACCATCGCGCCAAGACCCGGCTCAAAAGGCGCCAGCACCGGTTGAAACGGAGCGGCTCCACCGCCGGGCTGCTCGAGGAGATGCAGTCGCTGCGCGGCGAGATCGCCGGCGTGCGCCCGCGTCCATGCCAAAAGGATAAGCAGCGCAGGTGCAGGAACCAGAACCTCCGCTACGAGCAGGCCACCCAGAACGTGCAGGAGCTGTACAGGCGTATGACCGAGATCAAGGTGGCGGGCAGGTTCGCCGAGTCCCTGGCGCTCAAGGAGCGCATCCTGAACGACCTCGGTTACCTGCACGGCGGCAAGCTCCTGCCGCGCGGGGAGTTCGCGGCGGAGATCTACGCCCAGGAACTGCTCCTGACGGAAATCTACCACGCCGGGCTCCTGCACGACTTGGACGTGGACCAGGTCAACGCCCTGCTCGTCGGAGTGGACTACGAGCCCCGCAAGGGCGAGATGGGCTGGCCGCGCGACCTGCCGTTCGACCCCAAGCCCGTGCGCAGGATCCTGCGCGACCTGGTCTACCGTTACGGCGTGGACGAAAAAGACGCCCGTTTCCATCCCTCCTTCGCCCCCCTGGCATACCGCTGGAGCAGGGGATGCACCTTTGCCGAGCTGATCAAGGGCCGGGCGAATATCCAGGAGGGCGACGTCGTCATCGCCTTTCGCCGCGAGATCGACATCCTGCGGCAGCTCCGCACGGCCTGCCGGGGGGATGAGTCGCTCTCGGCCAAGCTGCGGGAGTGTATGGACCGCATGGACCGGGATCTGATCCAGGTCAAGCTTTAAGAGTCTTCAGGGCTTACGCTCTCTACGATTGAGGCAGCTTTCGTCAAGGATTGCGATCTGAACTCGCCCCTGACCGGGGTGAGTTCAAAAACTAAGCGAAACCTCCATCGCCGTTCCGCGTACCAAGAGAACAGAACACGCAGAAGGAGTGAACGGTGCAGTGAAAAAAGGATGCCTCGGACTGGTCGTCGTCTTTGGCGGACTCATTGTTCTGGCTCTCATCCTCGTGCTTTACGGCATCGGCTTCAACAACGCCGTCATCAGGATGCAGGAAGGCATCGACTCCCAGTGGGCGCAGATCGACAACCAGCTCCTGCGGCGCAGCGACCTCATCCCCAACCTCGTCAACACGGTCAAGGGGTACGCCAAGCACGAGCGGGAGGTCTTTACCAACCTGAATAACGCCAGGAACCAGTTGCTCGCGGCCAACACCGTGGCGGCCAAGGCCCAGGCGGCCGGGTCGTTCGAGGCCGCCCTCAACCGGCTCATGGCGGTGGTGGAGAACTACCCGCAGCTCAAGGCCGACGCGCAGTTCAGCAAGCTCATGGACGAACTGGCCGGGACCGAGAACCGCTTGTCCGTGGAGCGCATGCGCTACAACGAGCAGGTCAGGGACTACAATACCAAGATCAAGCAGTTCCCCGGGGCGATCATCGCCGGCATCATCGGGGCCCGCGCGCGCGACTACTTTGAGATTCCCAAGGAAGCCGCGGCCAGGCCCGAGGTGGACTTCAACGAATAAGCCGCGGCCTTTGCCCGGCGGACGGGAGGATGCATGAACTTGCGACACCGGCTCGGTTTGGCGCTCCTGCTATTGCTGGGGGGCGCGCTCCTTGCCGCTCCGGCAGGCGGCGCGGCGGCGCGATTCCCCGCCTTGACCGGGCGCGTCGTGGATAACGCCGGCCTGTACGGCCCGGAGGAGGAACAACTGCTCACGCAGGCCCTGGCCGATTTCGAGGCGGCCACCACGAACCAGTTCGTGGTGGCCACGGTGGACAGCGTGGGTGATGACGATATCGACCTGTATGCCGCGGAGCTTGCCCATTACTGGAAGCTTGGCCGGGCGGACAAGGATAACGGCGCCCTGCTCCTCGTCGCGCTCTCCGACCGCAAGGTGGCGATCGCCGTCGGCTACGGGTTGGAGGAACGCCTGACCGACGGCATCTGCGGCGAGATCATCCGCGGGCGGATCACGCCGTATTTCAAGAGCCAGGAGTATTTCGAGGGGACAAAAGCCGGATTGGCGGCCATGATGGCAAGGGCTGAACCCGGGTATCAACCCGCCTTTGCCGCCGGTCTCGCCCCGGCGCCCGCGGCAAGGGAGAAACGCAGGGACGGCAGCTTTATCCCGGCCATGGTCGTGGCCATCATCATCTTCTCCATCCTTGGTTCGATGGGCAGCAAGGGCAGGAGCCGCCGGTACTGGCGCGGGCGGGGCATCTCCACCTTCGGCGGGGGGTTCTTCGGCGGCGGCTTCGGCGGGGGCGGATTCTCGGGCGGCGGCGGTAGCGGCGGAGGCTTCAGCGGCGGCGGCGGCGGTTTCGGCGGCGGCGGCGCCAGCGGAGGATGGTGAGCGGAGTGATGAAGATACGCGGCAAAAGAAGGGCGCATCCCCATCATTTCTTTGACCGCGAGGAAAAACGGCGGCTCGTAGCGGCCATCGCCGCCGCGGAGCGCCTGACCTCGGGCGAGATCCGGCTGCACGTGGAGTCCGACTCCGGGGGCGATCCGGTACGCCGCGCCCAGGCGGCCTTTACCGCCCTGGGCATGGACCGCACGGCGGCCCGCAACGGCGTGCTCATCTACCTGGCGGTGCGCGAGAGGAAATTCGCCATCATCGGCGACAGCGGCATCGACCAAAAGGTGCCGCCGGGATTCTGGGAGGAGACCAAGGAGATCATGGCGGATCATTTCCGCGCGGGGCGGTTCGTCGAGGGCGTGATCCACGGCATCGAGTCCGCCGGCGCGCACCTGGCCGCCTTTTTCCCGCGCGCCGCGGACGACCTGAACGAGCTCACGGACGAGATCTCCGAGAGCGGCTGAGGGAAAGCGTGCAGCCCGTTGCTCGTCGCTCGGGGAACCTTGCGGGGTTCTTCGTCTCTCCGATACAGCAGGATGCGGGAGATCTTTGACTGCCGCGGCCGGATTTCGAAAGTACCTTTGCGAGCCGCGGGTAAAGCTTTCGCCTTCGAAATTCCGCTTGCAAAGGAAGGGGGGACCGGCGACAGCCGATCCCCCTTCACTTCGGCCTGCGTGCGATCCTAGAACACCCACCCCAGCAGGGCCAGGAGAATGCCCAGGATCCCTAGGCACCTGGCTTTCTTCGCGTCTTTCTGAGCCTGCTCGAGATCGGCCTGCGCCCGGGCGATGGCCGTATCCTGCTGGGTGTCCTTGGCCTTGAGGCTTTGGACCTCAGCCTCCAGCGTGGTCACCCGGACCCCGAGGGCGTCCAGATCCGCGCGAAACTCCTTCTCCAGCTTTTGGATGGCCGCGTAGATGCCGTCCACCACGGCCTTGAACTGGCCGCTCGACACGCACTTGACCTCGATGGTCGCGGAGATCAGCTCCTTGACCTCGTCCTCGGTGAGCGCGCCGCACTTCTCCTCGAAATACTGCAGCAAGCGGGCGATGAACGCCACGACCTCGTAGCGGGTGGCATGGTGCTCGCCCTTGAACGTCCCGTCGGGGTAACCCTCGATCAGGCCCGCGTCATTGAGCTGCTGGTAATAGTCGTAGACCCAATGGTTCTCGGAGGGCGCATCGGACAGATCCGCCGCGAGGGCGGCCTGGCCGAAAGCCAGGCAGAGGGCGAGGATCAGGCTCAAGCCCAGGGGAAGCAAAGTGTGACGACGCAAGATATCACCTCCTTTCGCCGTACGATGGAGCCAAACTCGCTCAGCACGGCTCATCCATATTGGCCCGGCGGCGATCCTATGCTCGTCCTGTGCCGTCATGTGGGGGCATGTACGCCCGTTACAACCACTTTCCGCGCGCTTTTTGCCGCGGCTCGTCCCCGGACAGCCTCTGGCGCGGTCGAGAGATGACGCGCCAAGGCCGCGAGACCGTCCGCGGCGTTGGGAGGTGTCCCGCCGGGCGGGGGAGAATGATGAGGCAGGCAACCTTTTGGGGGTAGTCTGATGGCCGCGGATCTCAGCCGCGCCGCGCTCGCCCGGGCGCGCGCCGCGCGGCGCCGACTGAAAGACGGCTCGCGGATCGCCGATGACGCCGGCGCGGCGCGCTTTATCGACGAGCGGGGATTCGCCCTGCTCATGCCCTTGGCCGGTGTGCCGTTGCCCAGCGTCTCCGAGGCGGACGGCGCGGCCCCCTGGTCCGAGGAGTTCAGGTGCACGGACCGGGCCTGGGCGTGGAAGGAGACCCTGCCCGGTCGCAAGCTGTGCGCGTATGGCAAGCTCATCCGGCACCGCGGCACTTTTATCAGCTGGCGGCTTTTCCCGGCATTTGCAGCTGTCTACGGGCCCGCGGGGGACTTGGCCGAGGAGTACGAGGCGGGAAGGCTGGGCCGCGCCGAGCGGGATTTGGCGGAGATGGTGGCGGAATACGGCCCCGTCAGCTCCCACGACCTCTGGCGCCGGGCGAGGGGCCTCTTCGGCGGCAGGCGCCACCAATTCCTCGCCGCGCTCGACCGCCTGCAGGCCGGATTCATCCTGACCGTGGCCGGCGGCACACTGGACGGCTGGTCCCAGCATACCTGGGACCTCGTCGAGCGGCAGGCGCCCCCGGGTGTCCTGGCGCGTGTGCCCCCGACCTCCGCGGCCCGCGAGGCGATCCTGGAACAGACCTTGGAAAACTGCGTGGCCCTGCCCGAGGCCGCGTTGCGCTCGATCCTGCGCTGGTCGCCGCAGGAATTGACCGCAGCCGTCACGGCCCTGTCCGCGCGGGGCCTCTTACGGAAAATCCCGGTCGAGGACGAACGGGCGCCATGGCTGGCGTTGAACTCACCGCTTTAGTTCCTCTCTCCGGAAAAGAGAGGGGAAAAGGCTCTGAGGCCGTTTCACCAAAGGCCCCTCTCTTCGCAAGAGAGAGGGCATCAACCCTGACCGGGTGGGTTCAAACGGGTCTTGTCGGTTTGAGGAGAAGATTCAGTAGGAGGTTAGGCCATGAAAAAAAGGCTGATTTGCGCCTTGTCTCTCCTGCTTCTCCCCTGCCTGGCGGGCTGCGGCAGGCCGGTGGAACTGTACGGCATCCGGCGCGTCGCCATCCTGGCGCTCGACAACTACACGGCCCGAAGGCAACTGGGCGCCGAGATCGGGCGTGAGCTCATGGCCCAGATCCCGGTGAGGTTGGCCGTGGAGGTCATCGACGGCGCGGCCGTCGAGGCCGGACTGCCCACAGGCGGCGCCGGGTCCTTGCTGGGCGATCCCGGCCTCGCGGCCGGGCTTGGACAGCGGTTCGGGGTCGATGCCTTTCTCTGCGTCACGGCCGTCTCCTACCGTGAATTCCGCGACCGCACCCTGGACCTCTCCCTGGCATCCGGCGAGGGCCTCGGCGCGGCCTTCGTGGTCAAGGTCGGCGTGGAGGTGGTTTTCGACCTGAGGCTCGTCCTGGCCGCGGACGGCTCCGCGCCGCTCTACCGCCAGTCCGCAGCCGTGCGAGAGGAGAGGCTGGTCTTTGACCTCACCCGGCCTTACCGTTCTTTTGCCCTCTCCATCGAACCCTGTTACCGGCGCCTGAGGGAGGAGGCCGTCCACGAGGCGGTGGCCAAACTGATCGCCATGCTCCGAAGGGAGTATGGTGTATAGCCATGCCATCTTTCCAACAGACTCCCGGGGGGGATCAAAAGTGGGCCTGCACCGCGTCGATCCTTACCGCCTCCTCCTCGATGAGCGCATCACGATCTACCTCAGCAAGAAACTCGAACGGACGCTGGAGGACGGCGCCCTGGCGCAGCTCAGGAACGCCCTGACCGTGCCGGGCGTGGTCGGGATCTGCGCCATGCCTGATATCCACACGGGTTTCGGCCTGCCGATCGGGGGCGTGATGGCCGTGGCATGCGAGGGCGGGGCGGTCTCCCCGGCCGCGGTCGGGGTCGACATCAACTGCGGTGTGCAGTTGCTCGCCACCGACATCGAGCTGGAGCGGGTGGCGCGCGAGCCGGACCGCCGCCGGCTCTTCAGCCGCTGCGTGTTCGAGGCCGTGCCGGCCGGGGAGGGCAAGCGCGGCTTCCTCCATTTCGAGGCGGAACGCGAGGGGCGCCGGCGCTACGACCGAGTCCTGGATGGGGGTGTAAAGGCCCTGGTGGAGCAGGATCTCCTCCCAAGAGTCGACCTCGAGCGCATCGAGGAGGGCGGCGCCATGACGGGCGCCGAACCGGGCGCCCTGCCGCCCGGGGCGTACGAGATCGGCCGCGTGCAACTGGGCTCGCTGGGCTCGGGCAACCACTTTATCGAGCTGCAGGCCCTGGACGAGGTCTATGACCCGGCGTTGGCCGCGGCCTGGGGGCTCGCGCCCGGCCGCCTGCACGTCATGATCCACAGCGGCAGCCGGCGCCTGGGCAATATCACCGGCATGCACTACGCCAGCCGCGTGGCGCCGGCGGTCATGGGCCGCCTTGGCCTCGCCTCGCCCCTGGGCTGCCTGCCCCTGGACACGCCGGAGGCCAGGAGCTACCTCGGTGCGATGACCGCGGCAGCCAACTGGGCCTTTGCCAACCGCGCGCTCATGGCGGACCGCCTGCGGCGGGCTTTCTCGGACGAATTGGGGAGGCCGGTGGAGTTCACGCTGATCTACGATGTGGCCCACAATATCGCCAAGTTCGAGCGCCACGCCGCCGCCGGGCGGGAGCGGGACGTACTGGTGCACCGCAAGGGGGCTACCCGCGCCTTCCCGCCGGGTTTCCCCGGCTTGTCCGGCCTCCTCGCCGGGACCGGCCAGCCCGCGATCATCCCGGGGAGCATGGGCACGCGTTCCTGGGTGGCGAGGTCGGTGCCCGGGGCGATCGCGGAGACATTCGCCTCGGTCAACCATGGCTCGGGCCGCGTCATGAGCCGGACGGCCGCGGCGGGTGGGCGCGGGCGCAAGGGTGGTAAGGGCGGCGGCGCCGTCAGCCGGGAGGAGTTCGAGCGGGCCACGGCGGGCCTCGGCATCCTGGTCATGAGCGGCAGCCACGCGGACCTGCGCGACGAGGCCCCGCAGGTCTACAAGGACAGCGAGGAGGTGCTGCGCGTGCTCACCGGCGCGGGCCTGGCCGAGGCCGTGGCCGCGCTACGGCCGCTGGCGGTCTTGAAGGGATGAACGAAAAGGCGGCAGGGTGAACTACCGCCACAGAAAACCAGCAGGCCATTCCTGGCCGGTATACGGTCCAATCCAAGGGCCTTCAGGCCCTTGACGGGTTTTGTGTGGCGGCAGGCTATTAGCCTGCCGGCGGCTTGATCGCGGCCACGCGCCCGCCGGCGATCCGGACGAGGTCGGCGGGGGGCAGTTTGAAGACGGCGCGGGGGGTGCCCGCGGCTGACCAGACCTCGGGGTGGGCCAGGAGATCGCAATCGACGAGCACGTCCATGGGCCCGGCGAGCCCGACGGGAGGGACGCCGCCGATGGCAAAGCCGGTCCTCTCCCGCACGAACTCCGCGTCGGCCTTGGAGACCGGCTCGGCGACGAGATCCGCCAGCCTCTTTTCATCCACCCTGTTCGTGCCGCTCACCAGGACGAGGATGGGGCGCCCGCTCCGCTCGCCCCTAAAGACGATCGACTTGACGATCTGTCCAAGTTCGCAGTCCACCGCCTGCGCGGCCTCGAGCGCCGTGCGCGTGCTCACCGGCAGCTCGACGACGCGGCAGGAAAGCCCTTGTGCAGCCAGCGCGTCCTGGACCCTTTGCGCGGCGGGGCTCAAAGGCGCCATGCATCTTCGACCTCCGTTATGCTATAAATCACAGTCTGGAAATGACGCTGTAGTGCTAGATATTCACATACAGCTCGTACGTGTAGGTCAGCGTCTTCTTGCCCTTGGCGGGCAGGTCCACCTGCCAGTCGATGCGCGAACGGGGGTTGACGTTCCAGAGGTACTCCGTGGTCTTGGTCACCGCGCCGCCGCCGCCGTCCCTGACCGCGCCCCAGAGGTTCTTCCTGATCTCCACGCGGGCCGGTTCCTTCTTGAAGTTCTCCAGGGTGAGCGTGCCGCGCACCGTGATCTGGAGGTAATCGTCGTTCTTGAAGAGCCGCACCGTCTTGCGCTCGATCTCCTCCTCCGCGGCCCTGCCCCGGAGATCGGTCGCCACGGTCACGCGCAGGTCGTGGCTGCCGCCAACCGAGACGTATTTCATGAGGTCCTGGGCCACGGGCTGCCAAGCCGAGACGATCATGGCCGGCGCGGTGGTCCAGGGGACGTTCGTCCTGTTCGTCAGGCGGAAGTAATGCCAGACCTCGCCCGCCTGCTCCCCCCGGAGGGCCCCCTGGTTCTGGAACTGGCTCTGGTTGTAACGGCCCGTATCGGGCAGGGGGACGTCCCACTTGTAGAGCGACTCGCAGGGAATGAGGCTGCGGAAGAGCTCGAGCTGCATCCTCTGGCCCTTGCCCAGGGTGAAGGCCTTCTTTTCGTAGACGAAAAGGTCCTCCACATCCCCCACGGGCACGGCGCCGCCCGCGGCATCGCCGTCGTAAGCCGCCTCCGCCGCCGCATAGCCCTTGGCCATGACCTGCGAACGCAGGGCATTGTCCAGCCTGGGCGCGGCCGCCAGGACGCCGGTCTCGACATCGAGCGCCATGGGGCTCAGGGTGCCTCGCATCATAAAGTTCGGCACGCCCACGATGAGGTGGAGCGTCGCGCCCTGCACGTCCTCGGCGTTGTTGACCACGGTGGCCGCCAGCACCAGTTCCGCCTGGCCGCCCGGGCGCAGATTCAGCCGGTAGGTGGGGAACCAGGCCCAGGACTCCTCGAGGTACGAGAGGCCCAACCTGGCGCGGCGGGCGTTGCCCAAAAGCTTGATCCTGAAACGTGCCTGGCGTCCCTGCTCCGTGCCGGCCAGGGCGGGCGCGCCGACAAAGGTCAGCCGCGTGACGGCGGCGATGGGGATGAGGACGGTGTCGGCGCCCGTCTCCACGAGCAGGTGGCCCGGGGAGAGCACAGCGCGCAGCACGCCCTCGACGGCGCCCTTGTCGTACTCCAGCTCGACCCGGCGGCCGATCTGCCGCCGGTAAAAGGCATCGAGGTCCGTGATGGGCGCCTCACGCTCAAACTCGTCGTAAAAGGCCACGACCTCGCCGACCTTGACCCCCTCGGTCAGGGAATAGACATCGAGGGTGCCCAGGACGGGGCGCGGCACCCGCTCGGTGAGGATGCCGCCGGGAGCGATGCTGGTCTCGCCCTCGCGGATGATGTAGGCGCAACCGGCCTTGAAGATGGCCACGTCGGTGGCGGGGGGCCAGAAATAGGCGGGGGGCGGGGAATCAGCGGCCGCCGCGGCCGCGGCGCCGATGAGCAGGAGAATGACGGCAAGACGGGTGATGAGGCGGAGCATGTCGCTTCCTCTCCTTTCATGATTGCCTACCGCATCACTTAGACGCTCGTCCCTGGAGTTGGTTCCCTTGGGAATACCAGTTTTATGAAAAGCGCATCACGATCCGGCGGGACGGCGCGCGATCTCGAGCCTCCATCCCGCCTCCTCGGCCCGGTCTTGCCAGATCGCATCAAAGATTACCTCGTAATCCGCCAATCCAATCTGTTCCTTGAGATGAGTGGCGCGTTGATAGAGGCGCCAGTGCAGCGGATCCGTCAACTCGAGGCGCGTTTACCAAGCCCTCGCCGCCAAGGGTTTCCCTCAGCCTTTACAGCAGCTTCTTTAACGTATCCACGGGCGCGTAATCGTCCGTGAGGAGCAGGGCGCTCCGCAGGGCCTCCTCGCCCGCGGCCGCCCGGTCTTCCACCAGCATCTCGGCGAATGCCGGCACGGCCTCGGTGATCTCACCCGTGTTATGGAGCCTCTTGGCCTCGGCGATCCAGTCCATGGCGCTCCAGCGCCTTACCTGCTGCGTGCCCACGAGGATGATGTTCTGCACGGCCCGCCAGTCGGCCATGCCGGAATAGCCGATGGGAAAGAGGTAGATCTGGGGGAAGGCCGTGCCGTAGGTCCGCGCCATGGCGCGCACGAGCAGGCTGTCCGGCCCGATCACCGAACCGATCAGGTTGGCCGCCACCACCCCGTCCGGCGCGAGGATCGCCCGAAGCGAGCGGCAGAATTCCAGGGTGGTGAGGTGGTAGGGCACGGTGTCCGCGTTGTAGGCGTCCACCAGGACCAGATCGTAGGGTTCCGCGCGGCCGGCCGCGATCTCGCGGGCCAGACGATCCACGTAAAGACGGCCGTCCTGCACGTTGATACGCAGGCGGGAATCGTCCACGGGCAGCCGGAAATAACGCCTGGCGACGGAGACGACTGCCGGATCGATCTCCACCACGTCCACGCGCGCCAGGGAGGGGTAGTCATGCAGAAAGCGCGTGACGGCCGAGCCGCCCCCCAGGCCGATGAGGAGCATGCGGCGGGGCCGGGGCCGGGCCACGACCCCGAGGTGGAGGTAGGATGTGTACTCGAAGTTCGCGCGCAGGGGATCATCCAGGTACATGCCGCTCTGCCAGGAATTGTCGAAGTGGAGGTGGCGCTCGTTGCCCACTTCATCCACGACGATGTGATGGTAGAGCGAGTCGGCGGTGTAAAGGGTCCTGGCTCCCCAGGTCCCGTGTGGGCCGTACGCGGGAGGCGCGAACCGCCAACCCAGGGCCAGCAGGATGATGGCCCCGAGCGTGGCGCCTGCCAGCGGCAGCCGGCCGCGGCCGCGTTCCCTGCCGAGCGCGATGAAGGCCAACAGGGCCAGGATCAAGAGAACCAGGCCCAGGGCATGCACGATATTGCGCACGCCCATCACGGGGATGAGAAAGAAGGACGTCACCAGGGTGCCGAGGATGCTCCCGCCGCTGGAGATGGCCGCCATGCGGCCCGCCGTGTTGCCGATCGTGGCCATGCTGCGGCCGGCCAGCTTGATGCCGAAAGGCGAGATCGTGGCCATGAACAGGCTGGGCAGAAAGAAGAATGCCGTCGCGGCCAAAAGCGTCCCGAGGCGCGGCTCCAGCCCGTCCAGGAGACGATTGGCGGGAGCGGTCCACAGGGGCAGGATCCCCGTGAGCAGACCGGCGGCGGCCAGGATGGCCGCCATGGCTCCGGGCCTTGGGAAACGGTCGGCGATCTTGCCGCCGAGGTAGTACCCCAGGGTAAGAGCGGCCATGACCACCGTGATGAGCGAACCCCAGACGTAGATCGAGGTGCCGAAGGTCGGCGCCAGGAGCCTGCTGCCGATCATCTCCAACGACATCAGGACCGCGCCGCTCATGAAGACCAGGATATAAAGCATGTCATCACTCCATTCATGCTGTTGCACATGGCATGATTACGAAAGATCGGCTCTTTCTCCGCCGGCGCCGGATCAGGCTATTCCACGAACAGAAACGGTTTGGGCTGGTCCGGCTCAACCGGCAACCGCTTCAGACGCAGACTGCCGGTGATCTCCTGCAATGAACGAACGATCTCTTCCGCCGCCTTCATGCCGCGCCACATCGCCACGAGCAGAAGGATGTCATATTCGAAATCGGACCCCTTCCGATTTCGAATTACCTTACTGCGCCTTTGCTCGCCATGAATCACGGCGGCAAAGGCGTAACAGGCCCGATATGCGACTTTCATATTCGAAATCGGACCCCTTCCGATTTCGAATTACCTTACTGCGCCTTTGCTCGCCATGAATTACGGCGGCAAAGGCGTAACAAACCCGATATGCGACTTTCATATTCGAAATCGGACCCCTTCCGATTTCGAATTACCTTACTGCGCCTTTGCTCGCCATGAATCACGGCGGCAAAGGCGTAACAGGCCCGATATGCGGCCCCGGGTTCTACGCAAAGGCAAGGCCCAGTTCCCCCGCGACCTGCCGGAGATGGGCAGCGGCGGCCGCGTAGTCCCCGGCCGTGCCGAGGTGCTCGATGATCAAGGGCATATCGGGTTCGAGCGACGCCAGACAGGTGAGATAGGCGCGGTAGTCCAGGCCCCCCAGGCCGGGACGGACCTCGTCGAGATGGACCGTGAGCCTGCCGGAAAGGCTGATGTCCTTGGCGTGGCAGCTCTTGATCCATGGTCCCAGCTTGGCGAAGCATTCCCTGATCACGGCGGCGTTGTCGAAATACCGCGCCGGGCTGTTGATGATGTTCACGGGGTCCAGGTGCACGGCGAATCGCGGACGCCCGACGGCCTCGATCAGTTCCAGGTACGAATCGGCCGAGTCCGGAAAGATCCACGGCATGGGCTCCAGGGTGTAAAAGGTGCGGCTGGGCTTGACCGCGTCGATGATCGACCGCACGGTCTCGACGATGAGATCGAACGTGTCGCGGGCCAGGTTCGCGGGATGCGGCCCGTCCCACTGGCTGCCGCGCGAGCCGGCGATATTGACGCAGCAGCGCGCGCCGATCCGGTCGGCCAGGGCAAGCCGCTCCCGGCAGAGCTCAAGGGCCTCGCGGCGCGTCTTCTCCTCCGGGCTCAGGGGATTGCTCCAGGCCCCCACCTCGGCGATGACGATGCCGGCCTTCGCGGCTGCCCTGGCGAACGCCGCCGCGAGATCGTCACCCTCACCGCCCGCCAGGGGGCAGATGCCGGCGGTGTATCCCAGGGCGCGCAGGGAGGCGATCCAAGCCTCCGGGTCCCTGGTCTCCGCGACTGGCCCGCCCAAGCGCATCGCACGGACCTCCTTTTACTGGTCCAATCGACTGGCATGTATCGTGCTCGTAGCTATAATCGTCCAGACACCCGATGACGAACACCGCTCTGGTGGCACATGACTTTTCTCATCCGTTCGTGGAAGGATGGGCTGACTCCTGCCGGGCGGCGCGTCCCTGAGGGGTTAAACGAACTGCTGATGCGCAGAGGTCGGGCGCAGTATATCGCGCCCTAACACAGGTCCGACGGATACGCAATACGATCTTACGCATCCGCCTCTCACCATCTCTCGGCCGTTTTGAGCCTCTCCCTCAGGCTCAGCATGGCCGTGTAGGTGGCCAGGACGTAGAGGGGCCCGGTGCCGGTGGCGGCCAGGCGCAGGCCGCGGCGGATGCGGGGCAGGATGGCGATCCGCTCGGGGGGCAGGCCGGAGTAACGCAGGCGGACGGCCAGGTCCAGGGCGCGGCGGCCGGAGACGAGCACCCGCCCGGGCGGGCCGTTCCTCTGCCAAAAGCCCTCGAAATCCACGTCCCAGAGCCAGGAGACGTCGCGGCCGTCCGCCGTGAGGTCGTTGATGGCAAACCACAGATCGGCGGCCCGCCGGGGCGAGATGGTCTCCAGGATCGCGTTGGCCCCGGCCGGGTTCTTGATCAGGAAGAGCCTGAGCTCGCGGCCGCCCAGCCGCTGCCTTTCGCCCCGGCCGTAACAGGGCGCGGCCGAGGAGAGGCCGGCGGCGGCCTCCTCCGGCCGCACCCCGTGGCTGACCGCGGCCGCGGCGGCCGCCAGGGCGTTGTAGACGTTGTGGAGCCCGGGCAGGGGCAGGCGCGCGGCGATCTCCTCCCCTCCCAGGTCCAGGCGGAGCGCGAACCCCTCGCCCCCGGGATCCGGGGCCAGGCCCGCCAGCCCGGCCTGGCGCGCGGGACGCGCGAGGCCGCAGGACGGGCAGTGCCAGTCCCCGCAATGGCCTAGAAAGATGCGGTTGTAAGCCAGCTCGGCGCCGCAGGACTCGCAGGCAAAGTGCTCCAGGGGCGGAGACCATGCGCCGGCAAGCTCCGCGTCCAGACCGTAGTACGAGACCCCGGCCCGGCCGGAACCCAGGCGGGCCACGCCGGGATCGTCGGCATTGAGGATCAGGGCCGGCGGGGGCTCAAGCCCGGCCAGGGCGCGCCCCAGCCGGGCGGCCATCGCGTCCAGCTCCCCGTATCGATCCAGTTGATCCCGGCAGAAATTCGTCAGGATCACGGTCTCGGGCCGCAGGCGGTCGGCCAGCCGCGCCAGGGCCGCCTCGTCGACCTCGAGAATGAAGGTGGCCGAAGCCCCGCTGGGCGGGCGCAGCGGAAGCCGCGTCAGGATGGCGGTCAAAAGGCCGCTTTCAAGGTTTGCGCCGCTGTCGTTGAGCAGCGCCCGCCGGCCGGAGCGCGCGAGCAGATGGTGCAGGAGATGGGCCGTGGTGGTCTTGCCGTTGGTCCCGCTGACGAGGATGAAGCGAAGCCAGGGCAGTTCGGCCACGGCCCGCCAGAGGCCCGGCAGGAGCCTCGCCGCGATCCTCCCCGGCAGGGTGCTGCCGTGCCCCAGGCGCAGGGCGCGCAGGCAAGAGGCGAGCGTCCGGGCCAGAATCGCCGCCGCAAGCAGGGCTGGAGCCAGGCCCCCTCTCCGATTGGCGGCGGGACGGAGGTATAGATCTTTAAAAACGCGCCAGGGCGGCCAGATGCGCCTCGACCTCCAGATCGCCCTCCTCCGGCGGGGGGAGGGGACAAGTGCCGTACCGCCGGGCCAGAGCCAGGTCGAGGAGGTAATCGGCGAGATGGGGATTGAGGGCCAGGACCGGCCCGTGCAAATAGGTGCCGAGGCAGTTTAGGTGAACCGCGCCCTCGCCGCCGTCCAGGCCATTATTGCCGTGCCCGTGCAGGACCGTGCCGAGCGGGGCGGTCTCGCCCAGGTAGGTCCGGCCGGCATGGTTCTCGAAACCCGCTAGAGTGGGCCGGGCGAGACCCGGGAGAGACGCGCGCAAGGCGATGTTGCCCACCAGGCGGCCCGGCTCGGCCACGGTCACGAGATCGAAAAGGCCCAAGCCGGCCAGGCGCTCGCCGCCAGCGGTCTGGTAGTAATGCCCTAATAACTGGTAGGTGCCGCAAACGGCCAGTAACGGGAGCCCGTCGTGGACCGCCGCGATCAACTCGCGCCCGTGCCTCAGGAGATCGGGCTGGATCAGCCTCTGCTCGCGATCCTGGCCGCCGCCGCCCACGGTGAGGTCCAAGAGGCCGTAACGTGGGCGGCTGCCGGGTTCGATGGACGAGAGGGTGACGGCGATACCCCGCCTCTCCGCCCGCCGGGCGAGGATCATGGCGTTGCCCCGGTCGCCGTACAGGCTCATGAGTGAGGGATAGAGCAAGCCCAGTCGCAGTTCCACTCCGGCCCTCCTCGTGGAGATAATTGAGAGCCCGTTGCCGCTGATGCCATGAGATCCCGATCTATTATGCCCCGCCGGGCCGCGCAGGAGATGGCGCCGCCGCGGCGAAATAAGAATCTTGCGGGCACGGGCGCAGACGCGCGCGAGGAGTGAGAGGCCGTGCATCCACTGGCATTCTTTTACAGCCTGGCGGGCTTGCGGTATTATCCTCTCCTGGTCCGGGGGGGAGTGAGGCGGGCCCTCCGCTACCTGCTCCTGCTCGTCCTTTTCGTGGTGATCGTCTTTGGCGCCAGGAACTACGTGCGGGTGGGGAGGGTGCTGGCCGCGGTCGCGGAGGACATGGCCGGCTGGCCCGATTTCAGCCTGCGGGACGGGCGCCTTTCCTTCAAGGGCCGCATGCCATACTACGCATACAGCGGGAACACGGTCTATCTCATCGACACCACCGGCGCGACGGGGCCGGAGGCGTTGAATCGCTATACCAACGGTTTCCTGCTCACCGCCACCCATGTCTACCTCAAGGATCCGCTCTTCCCCTCGACGCCGATCGCCTGGCGCGACCTGCCTTTCGAAACGACCCGCGACCGGCTGGCCGGCAGCCTGGGCCGTTTGTTCTGGCCTATTTTCGCCTTGGTCGTTCTCTATCTGCTGCTCGGCAACCTGGCGGGCAAGGCCTTGGCCGCGTGCGTGCTGGGCCTGGCGGGCTGGCTGGCCACGGGCTGCCGCGGACTCACCTACGGCCAGTCGCTGGCCGCGGCGGCTTACGCCCTGACCGGGCCCACACTCCTGGCGATCGCCAAGAACCTGTTCTTTCCCCATGCGCCGGCGGCGCGGTATTTCGGCTGGTTGTACTGGGGCCTGGCCGCGGCCTGGACCATCCTGGCGGTCCTGCGCGTCAAGCGGAGCATGGCGCCTGCGGCAGGGGCCGGGCAGGCAGGGGATGATCGGGATTTGGACTTGATCTAGAGGCGTCGTGAACAACCCATTTTCGACCGGTAAACAAGTAAAACATGGAACGTTATCACATGATTTACATGATTAACAGGATTAACGAGATTCGGGATCTACGGTCATTGACAAAGACGATTAATAGACAAAGAATTCGTGTAAATCCTGCAAATCATGTTAATCCTGTCAAATATTGTTCTAATTCGATCTGGTTGTGACGTTACTGTAGAAAGCAAAGTACGGGGAGATGGGCGGATGCCGGCCAACCTCACCCCGCAGTACATGGCGGCCGAGGCGGCTTTTAAGGAAGCCAGGACCACGGAGGAGAAGATTCACGCCCTCGAAGAGATGCTGGCCGTCATCCCCAAGCACAAGGGCACCGAGAAACTGCAGGCCGAGATCAAGAGCCGCCTGGCCAAGCTCAGGCAGGGCAAGGAGCAGGCCTCCGCGGCCAAGGGTCCGGATCCGTTTCACGTGCCGCGCGAGGGCGCCGGGCAGGTGGCGCTCGCGGGGTACCCCAACACGGGCAAGTCCTCGCTTCTTGCCGCCTTGAGCAGGGCCAAGGTCGCCGTGGGGGATTACCCCTTTACCACCGCCCTGCCCCAGGCTGGGATGGTGCCTTTCGAGGATGTCCAGATCCAGCTCGTGGACACGCCTCCGGTCCTGGCCCAGGAAATGCCGAGCGGCCTGGCGGGCACCCTGCGTATGGCCGACGCGCTGCTCATCGTCGTCGACCTGGCCACGGACGAGTGCCTGGAGCAGCTCGAGGGCACCCTGGCCATCCTGCGGCAGCGCCACATCCTGCGCAGCGAGGACGAGTACGAGGCGCCGCACACCAAGGCCATGGCGGACTGCCTGATCGCGGGCAACAAGAGCGACGCGGAGGGCAGCGGGGAGCGCCTGGGCATCCTCGGGGATCTGCTCCCGCCCGGCACGGAGATCCGCCCCGTTTCGACCAGGACCGGCGCGGGGCTGGCGGAGTTGCCGCACCGCCTCTTTGACCTCCTGGGCGCGATCAGGGTCTACAGCAAGCTGCCGGGCCGGGAACCGGATCTCCGGGCGCCCTTCACCCTGCCGCGGGGGAGCACGGTGCTGGACATGGCCGCGGCCGTGCACCGCGACTTTCCGTCCCGCCTCAAGAACGCGCGCCTGTGGGGCTCGGCGCGCTTTCCCGGCCAGTCCGTGCCCAGGGACTACGTCCTGGCTGATCGGGATATCGTGGAGTTGCACGTCTAGAATCACATCATTCCAGAGGTGGCACTCATGCGTGAACTCCCCATCATCGCCGTCTTGCTCGGCGCCGGGGCGATGGGTTGTCTTGCCTGGCCAAGGCTGGCCGGGCTGATGTCAAAGAGGACGGCGACGGCCGTCCGGCTGGCCCTCGCCGTGGCGGCGGTCCTGGCTGCCCTGGATTTTGCCAGGCCCTGGGTCTTCCCATTGGCGTTGGGATTGTTCGTGGGGAGCTATCTCGCGCACGAGGCCGCCAGGCCTGGTTCAGGTCCGGCGCCGGGAACCTGAGACGAACTCCGGCTATCTTCCTCACGGGTGGGATGACCGCTCAGCCCGCGCCGGCGTAGCCGAAAGCTCCCTCCTCGTCCGGGAACTGGCTGCGGTAGAGCCGCGCGTAGAGCCCGTCCGCGGCCAGGAGAGACTCGTGGTCCCCTTCCTCCGAGACACCGCCGCCGTCGATGACCAGGATCCGATCGGCCCGCCTGATGGTGGAGAGGCGATGGGCGACGATAAAGGCCGTCCTGCCCGTCAGGAGCAGGTCCAACGCCTCCTGGAGCCGCCTCTCGGTCTGCGAGTCAACGTTGGCCGTGGCCTCGTCGAGGACGAGCAGGCGCGGATCCGCCACCAGGGCGCGGGCAAAGGCGATCAGCTGGCGCTGGCCCACGGAAAGGCGCGAACCGCGCTCGTTGACAAAGGTGTCGTAGCCTTTGGGCAGGCCGGCGATGAAATCGTGGATCCCCACCGCCCGGGCGGCGGCCTCGATCTCCGCGCGCGACGCGTCGGGCCGCCCGTAGCGGATATTCTCGTGAATGGTGGCGGAAAAGATGAAGGTTTCCTGGAGGACCACGGCCAGGTTGCGCCGGAGGTCGGCGAAGGAGATCCGCCGCAGGTCGATGCCGTCGAGCAGGATCCGGCCGGCGGTCGGGTCGTAGAACCGGCAGAGCAGGTTGATGATGGTCGTCTTGCCGGCGCCGGTGGGTCCGACCAGGGCGATGATCTCGCCGGGGGCCGCCTCGAGGTCAAAGTCACGCAGCACGGGCCGGTCCGGCTCGTAGCCAAAGCTGACCCGCTCGAAGCGCACCGCGCCAGCGGCCCTGCGCAGGCGTACGGGTTCGGCTGCCTCGGCCACCTCCGGCCGTTCGTCCAGAAAGTCGAAGATGCGCTCGCAGGAGGCCATGGCGGCGTTGATGAGGTTGTAGAGATTCCCCAGGTTCTGTATGGGCTGGAAGAAGCGGTTGATGTAGCTGGTATAGGCCACCAGGACCCCGATGGTCAGCGAGCCTGAAAGGACGAGCCAGCCGCCGAGGCCGAGGACGAGCACGTTGCCCAGGACGGCCAGCATGCCGATGGCCGGCCAAAAGAACGCCACCACGGGCACCACGGACTGCAGGGCCTCGGCGAGCGAGCCGTTCGTGCGGCGGAAGAGCGCCGCGTTTTCAGTCTCGCGGCCAAAGGCCTGGGTGACGCGGATCCCGCTGATTGTCTCGTTGAGATTGGCGTTGACGTTCGAGATCCGCCTGCGGATCTCGCGGTAGCCCCGGATCATCTTTTGCCGGACAAAAACCGCCAGCCAGGCCGTGAGCGGCAGGGTCAGAAAGAGGATCAATGTCAGCCGCCGGTCGAGGTAGATCATGACGGCAAGGATGCCGATGAGGGTAAAGATGTCGGCCACGACGGTGACCAGGCCGGAGCCGAGCAACTCCTGCAGGGAGTTGACGTCGTTGGTCACCCTCGTCAGGATGCGGCCGACCTTGCGCCGGTCGTAGAAACGCAGGGAGAGCCTCTGGAGGTGGTCGAACAGCTCCTGCCTGAGGTCGAAGACCGCGTCCTGGCCCGTCCGGATCATGAGGTACGACTGCGCGTACCCCGCGAGCCACTGCACGGTGATGGCGATGAGGTACAGGAGAGCCACGGGCACGAGGCCTCCGGCATTCCCCCGGCCGATGCAGCCGTCGATCCCCACCTTGAGCAGGTACGGGCCCACGAGCGCGCTGCCGAGCACCACGAAGGAGAGTGCGATGGTCAGGAGCACGCGGCGGCGGTAAGGGCGCAGGTAGCCGAGGAGGCGCAAGAAGAGGCTCCGGCTGAAGGAGCGCGTTTCCTGCTCGTCGTCCTCGTAGGCCACGAGCCCGCGCGGCGGGGCGGTCATCGGCTTGTCCTCCTGCTTCTGAAGGATTTGGACGGCGGATTTATGTTTTTTATATCGTATAAACGGCCTTAGGTCAACAGTTAGGGTCTCCGGGAGGCGCTACCCGCCCTCCCGGACCCTCCCGGGCCAAGGGGTTGTGCCGGCAACCCCTTGGAACCCCCCGGCCGGAACCAAGGTTCCTGGACCTCCTTATCCTTGGGATGGTGGGACGTCACCATCCTTGGCTCCTCGACGTTAATAAGGTTCCGCGCCCTCCGGGCGCTCCAGACCTATGATGGTCCACGCTGCCGACGGCGGGACCGCATCCAGCGGTCTACGCCGCGTGGCTCGGCATCCTGCCTGCGCCGGGAGCACCCCAGGATGGGGTGCCGTTTACAGTAGCAGGAGGCTGGCAACTGCGCCGGGTGCGCCGGACTCAGCTTCTTCGACACTGCTTGCGGCCTCAGAGACGAGCAGATCAAGGAGCAAGGAAGTCTGGTCGCTAATTGTACATCCCTGTACTTAGCGACTTTAACCCATCCTGGGTCTGAGAGCGCAAGCGTACTCAATGTACGCTGAGCACCGGAACGACGCAGCGACGAAGAGATGCGAAGTCTATCAGGCCGCACCGGCGCACCCGGCGCCGTTCTAAAGTTTACCAAAGCCTAAACACAAGGCCGTTTATACGACACCTTCTTCCAAGGCCGTTGCACGGTTTCAAAGCTCTAAGCCCGCTTTAACTGCAGATCGTACAGCTCCCGGTAGAAACGGTTCCGCTCGTACAGGCAGGCGTGGTTACCGCTGTCCAGCAACCGTCCGCCCTGCAGGACGAGGATCTGGTCCGCCAGCCTGATGGTGGAGAGGCGCTGGGCGATGATAAAGGTCGTGCGCCCTCTGACCGCGGCTTGCAAGGCCCGCTGGATGGCCTGTTCCGTCTCGGTGTCCACGCTGGCCGTGGCGTCGTCCAGGATGAGGACGCGGGGATCGCAGATCAGCGCCCGGGCCAGCGCCACCCGCTGTTTTTGCCCGCCCGAAAGCCCCAGGCCGCGTTCGCCCACGAGCGTCTCGTAGCCCTTGGGCAGGCCGGCGATGAAGTCGTGTATCTGGGCCGCCCTGGCCGCGCGCTCGATCTCGTCCTGGGTCGCGTCGGGCTTGCCAAAGGCGATGTTCGCGGCAATGGTGGTGGAAAAGAGGAACGTCTCCTGCAGCACGGTGCCGATCGACTTGCGCCAGGCGTGCAGGTCGAGGCGGCTAAGATCCGCGCCGTCCACCAGGATGCGGCCGCCGGTGGGGGCGTAAAAACGGGGGATGAGGTTGACCAGGGTCGTCTTGCCCGAGCCGGTCAGGCCGAGGAGGGCGATCTTTTCCCCGGCGCGCGCGGTGAAACTGACGTCGCTCAGGATGGGTTCCTCGCCGTAGGAAAAGGAGACGCGCTCGAACCTGATCTCGCACGCGGCGGCCGGAGGGGTTAACGGGGAGGGGGCCAGGGCGATCTCCGGCGCGGCGTGCAGGATCTCGGCCAGGCGGAGCGCGGCCCCTTCCGCCTGTTTCCAGGTGTTGATGGTGGGGCCCAGGGCCCAGATCGGCCAGGCCAAGAGCCCGAGATAGAAATGGAAGGAGACGAAGATCCCCAGCGTGACCTCGCGTGCGATCACCTGGCGCCCGCCGAAATAGAGCACGCACAGGGTGCCCAGGCCGTTGAAGAAGCCGAACAGAGGGCCGTAGAAGGCATGCAGGCGGGAGACCTCCATGTTGCGGAGGCGCATCCGGTCGTTCTCCCGGCGGAACTTGGCCATCTCCGTGCCTTCCGCGCCGAAGGCCCTGACGACCCGTACGCCCGCGATATTCTCCTGGGCGGCCACGTTGAGCCTGGCCGCCTGCTCCTGGCGGGACACGACGCCGCGCCGCACGGCGCGCCCGAACCGCCCGACGCAGAGGGCCACCGGGGGCAGGATGACGGAGTAGACGAGGGCCAGCTGCCAGTCGAGGCTATAGAGGACGGCGGTGGCGGCAAGGAGCACCACGAGGATGTTCACGCCGTGGCTGACGCCAAAGGCGAAGAAATTGCGGACGAACTCGATGTCCTGGGTGAGGCGGGACATCAGATCACCCGTGGGCGTGCGGTCAAAGTAGGAGAAGGAGAGTTCCTGCAGATGCTCGTAGAGCGCTTGTCTGAGGTCGGTGACGATGCGGTTGGCGGAACTCTCGTAGAGCGTGATCTGGACAAAGCCCAAGACGAGCCTAGCCGCGCCGAGTGCCAGGATCAGAGCGAGGCGGAAGAGGAGGAGCGGCAGCCTGACGCCGGCCGCCAGGCCGTCGACGGCGCGGCCGATCAGGAGGGGGATACCGAAGCTCGCGGACTGGTTGCAGAGGAGGAGCAGGGTTGCCAGGAAAAAACGGCCCCGATACGGCCGAAAAAAGTCGCGCAACATCCGAAAGACCGGCACGCACCGCACCTCCGCCTGGATTCAAGGGGTATCGTAGCACGGGTGGTAAAGCTTGTCAATCGACCGGGATGATTGTTTTACGGACAACCGGGCCGAATTGCGCGGATCTGTCCCATGGCGTACGGCGGGCGCGCTATGGCGCACAAAGAAGCCGGGCAGGAACTCCGCTCCGCAGGGGCGAATTCGGTGAAGCGGGGTGAGGATCATGCGATGGCTCATGGCGGTGCGTGAAAAAAAAGGCGACTGGGGCACGGGATTCAGGGCCGCATCATGCACGATCAAGGCCCCCGCCTGCTGGCAGGAGAGGATCGCGGCGCTCGTGGCCGCGGCGGGACACCGCCCGGCTTCCGACGGACGTTACGCGCTGGTGGCGGCGGAGGCGCCGGAGCTGCCGCCGGAGTCATACCGCATCAGGTTCGTGCCCGCGGAGGGGCGCGGCACGCTCGCCATCGCGGCATCCGACGCGCGCGGCGCGGCCTATGCCGCCCGGACGGCCGCGGAGCTCATGGGGGCCGAACCGGGCGGAGAGGTGACTATCGAGGACGGGCCGGCCTTTGCCGTGCGCGGCGTGGTGGAGGGTTTCTACGGCCGGCCCTGGAGCCACGCCGAGCGCCTGGATGCCCTGGCATTCATGGGCGGGCACCGGCTGAACACTTACATGTACGCGCCAAAGGACGACGCCTACCATCGCAGGCTGTGGCGGATCCCTTACGGGCGCGCGGCGATGGGCCGGTTCCGCGCCTTGGCCGGGGCCGCCGCCCGCCACGGCGTTGATTTCGGCGTGGCGATCAGCCCCGGGCTGTCCCTGCGTTACAGCGACGAGGGCGATTACCGCCTCCTCCTCGCCAAGTACAGGCAGTTCACGGCCCTCGGCCTCCGCGTCCTCGGCCTCTATCTCGACGACATACCCGGCCGGCTGGTCCACGAGGCCGATCGGGACCGGTTCGGCACCCTGGCGCGCGCCCAGGCGGCGCTGGCCAACCGGCTCCGCAGCGATCTGGCCCGCGAGATCCCCCGGCTCTGCCTCGTTTTTTGCCCCACGGAGTATTGCGGGCAGGGCGGCTCCGCCTACCTGCGCGAGCTGGGGGAGCTCTTGGACCCGTCAATCGAGGTGCACTGGACGGGAAACCGCGTCTGCGCGCGCAGGATCACCCGGGCCGAGGCGCAAAGGGTAGGGGAGGTCCTGCGGCGGCCCCCGCTCTATTGGGATAACTATCCCGTGAACGATTATTTCATGGTCACCGAGCTGCACCTGGGCCCCTACCGCGGCCGCGCGGCCGACCTGGCCGGCGCCGCCCGGGGCGTCCTGGCCAATCCCATGAACCAGGCCCTGGCGAGCCGGCCCGCGCTGGCCAGCATGGCCAGGTATCTCTGGCGGCCCGAATGCTACGACCCGCGGGAAGCCGCCCTCGAGGCCTACGCGGATCTCGTTCCCGAGCCGGCGCGGGCGGCATTCGCGCATTTTGCGGCGGCCAACGCGCCGGGGCCGTTTCGCGCGCCGGCGGTGCCGCGGCAGAGCCTTGCATTGGCCCGGCGGCAGGAGGCCCGCGAAGATCGGGACGGGGCGCGCCGCACCTGGGCGGCGGAGGCGCACCGGCTGGCAAGCTCGGCCGCGGCCCTGCGCGCCCATCTGCCCGCGCCGCTCAAGCGGGAGATAGGCCCCTGGCTCGACGAATACAGGGGTTGGGCCGTGCTCGCCGCCGTGGGCCTCTTCGCGGAGGCCGGGTTTCACAAGGTGCAGGGGGCGAAGGGGAAAGGGGAAAAGCTCGCGGCCTATCTCAGGCTCGAGCGGGATTTGGCGCGGCTGCGCCGGGGGCTGTCGGCAAGCGCGCGCTGGCGGACCGGCGTTTGCGGCCGCGAGATCCACGCCCATCTCGTCGATCAGGCCCAAAGGCTGGAAGGGGTCCTCCGGGTGATGTCGCCGTTCCCCGCTGTTCTCCGGCCGCTTCTGCGGTTTTGCGGCCGGTTCGTCACAGGGCGGCGTGCTTTTCCCCCACCCGGGCCTTGATCTCCTCGAGCCTGCGGCCGTGCAGGGGATACCAGATCATCCCCAGGACGGTGAGAACGAGCGCGGCAAGGGGGATTGCGCTCATGAGAAACCGGATGCCGAAGAGCGCCGTGGCCGTCTGTGCCGCGGCGTTTTCGTCGTACCGGAAAACCGTGAGGACGGAGGCGATGATCACGCCCTGCAGGGCGCCGGCCAGGCGGATGGCGAGGCCGTTGATGCCAAAGAACATGCCCTCGCGCCGCTCGCCCGTACGCAGCTCGTCCTCGTCGATCACATCGGAGATCAGGAGGTCGGGGATGAGCATCAGGCCGGCCAGCCCCACGCCGAGGAGGCCGCAGAGGACGAAGGCCGCGGGCACGCTGCCCACGAAGATGAAGCCGAGGCAGGCCAGGCCGAAGGCGGCGGCCGTGCAGATCTGCGCCGCGCGGGGGCCGCGCTTGACCGTGACGGCCCGCCAGAAAAGGAGCAGGGGCAGGGTCACGAGGAAGGCCGTGCCCAGGAGGAGGGTCTGGATCATGCCCTCCGCGTGCAGGATGTACTTGGCAAAAAAGGCGAAGGTGGCCTGGACCGTGCCCATGGCCAGGGTGATGCCGAAATTGGCCAGGGCGAAAAGAAGGAAAGCCTTGCTCGTGAAGGTGAACTTGAGCGCGCGGATGAGGCCGACCTCGGCGCCCTGCCGGTACTCGGGCCGCTCCCTGCTGCCGAGGAGCGAGAGGAACATGGTGGCCAGGGTGACCAGGGCCAAGGCCCCGCCCATCCAGGCCCAGCCCAGACCCTTGTAGAGTATGGGCGGAATGGCCATGCCGAGCACGAGGCCCACGATGGCCAAGATCTGCCGCCACGCCGAGACCTCCGCCCGTTCCTCGAGGCTGGGGAACATCTCCGGGAACAGGGCGGTCCAGTTGAGCACGACCAGGGTAAAGAAGGAGTCGAACAGGAACATGGAGCCGAGCAGGTACCAAAAGAGCCAGCCCTGCTGGGCCGCGGTAGAGGGGGGCACCCAGAGCAGGAAGAAGAAGAGGGCGAAGGGCACGGTGCCGAGGGCGATGAAGGGTATGCGCCGGCCCCAGCGGGTGCGCGTCCGGTCGGACCACTGGCCGAAGAGCGGATCGTTGATCGCGTTCCAGAGGCCGAAAAAGAACCAGGCCAAGCCGAAGAGGGTCTTGGGGAATTTCATGACATCGATGTAAAAGAAGGTGATGTAGGTGAGGAAAGCCTGGTTGGAGACGGCCGCCGCGAGGGAGCCGCAACTGTAGAGGATCTTGCGCCCGCGCATGCCCATGCCCCCCGGTTCAGAGGATGAGCGGGTATTCAACGCCGTATATGGGAAGTCCTGCCGGTTATAATCCGCCCCCGATCCTTGGATGCTATCGCTTTGACGGGGGTGTTTTTGATGTCCGGGAAAAATCCATCCGCGCCTGGTTTGGCAATCCTTCTTTGCTTTGCCGCTATCCTTGCCCTTGGCTGCCCGAGGGGGCTCTCGCCCCTGCGGGGCGCGCCGACCCGCCGGCGGAGCGAGCCCGTCATCAGCGTGTTTTTTCACGAGAACGGCACGACGCGCAAGATGCCCCTCGAGCAGTACCTGGTGGGCGTCGTGGCGGGCGAGATGAAGCCGGACTGGCCGCGCAAAGCCTATGCCGCGCAGGCCATCGTGGCCCGGACCTTCACCATGGAATTCATCGGGCGGGGCGGCACGCGCCGGCTGCACGGCACGGACATCTGCACCGACGAAGAGCACGCCCAGGCCTATACCACGAGCAGCATCACGCCTCTGATCCGCCAAGCCGTGGCCGACACCAGGGGGGTCGTCATGCTCCATGGCGGCCGCTACGTCCACGGCTGGTTCTCCGCGAGCTGCGGCGGGCGGACCGCCTATGCCAGGCAGGGGCTGGCCTATAAGGGCGCGGAGCCGCCGTACATCAGCTCGGTCTCCTGCCCCGAGGGGCGGGTCATCCCAAAATCCGAGCAGCTCTGGCAGGCCCGGTTCAGCGGCGCGGAGATGGCTGCGGCGGTAAAGAAAGCCACCGGCAGGGATCTCGGCCAGGTCACCGGGGCCGAGCGCTTGGGCGTGGATCGGACGACGCACCGCACCACCAGGCTCCGCCTGACGGGCGCGAACGGCTCGGCCGAGTTGGCGGCGGCGGATTTCCGCGTGGCCATAGGGCCGGAAAAGATGCGCTCGATCTGGCTTTTGGAGCTCAAAAGCGAGGGCGGCGCCACGGCCATGTCCGGGCGCGGTTTCGGCCACGGCGTGGGCCTCTGCCAGTGGGGGGCGCATGCCCTGGCCAAGGAGGGCAAGACGCCCAACGAGATCGTGCAGCATTTTTACCCCAGGGTGAAGATCACGAAGATGTGGTGACCTGACCCGCTATTGGGTGAGGCTGCGGCCGTCCCCGGGCGCAGCTTCCAGCTTTTACAGTCGCGGCCGCCACGGCGGAGCAGGTCAACGGTGCCCAGACCCTGGTGACGACGTACGAATACGACGCCCTTGGGCGGCAGACGGGACTGAAAGATGCCAAATACAATGCCGGTCAAACCACGGCCCAGACCGTCATGGCCTATGACTCCCTGGGCAGGCTGCTCGACAAGACCGACCCCTACGCCGGTCACACGACCTATCAATACGATCTCGTCGGCAACGTGATCGCCAAGACCGACGCCAAGGGGAGCAAGCTGATCTACGCCTACGACGCCTTGAACCGCCTGGTCAGCAAATCCGTTTTGCGCCCGGGTGAATCGGTGCCGGTCGTTCTTTCCACGCTGGTTTACGACGAGACGACGCGTACTTTTGGCATCGGCCGGTTGACCAGCACCTATCTGGGCTCGTCCACCCAGGACGGTGAGTACGATTATGACGCCGAGGGCAACCCAACCTACACCACGAAGTATATCGACGGTACGGCCTATATCACCCGGGTGGAGACCGATCCCCTGGGCAGGATGACCCGCCTGACCTATCCGGATGGCTCCATCGTCGACTACACATACGAGGCCGGGGCATTGAAAACCGTGGGTTCTTACGCCACTTACAGCAACTGGAACGCCGCCGGCCTGCCGCGGGATGTGGACTACGGCAACGACACAGAAACGACCTATACTTATGATCCTCAAACACTGCGACTGGCCAACCTCGAAACCCGCGCCCCGGGAGGCACGGTGATCCAGTCCTACGCCTACAGCTTCGACCCCGTGGGCAACATCACAGCCATCACCGACAACGCGCCCATCACCTCGCTTCATACAATCAGTGTCAGCCAGAGCTTTACCTACGACGCCCTGAACCGCCTGACCGGCTCCAGCGTCTGGGGTTCCTATGCCTATGACGAGGTCGGCAACATCACCGCCAAGGAAGGCATAACATTCACCTACACCGACCCCGCGCATCCCTACTGCCCGACCGGGGGCAGCAGCGGCTACCAGGCGAGCTACGATCCAAACGGCAACCTGGCGGAGAAGACGGACAAGAATGGCGTCCACTGGCGGTACGTATACGACGATGAAAACATGCTGATCCAGGTCTATAAGACACCGGCGGGAGGGTCCGAGGGTCTGGTCGAGGAATATACCTATGGAACGGATGGACTAAGAAGCCGGAAGGTCAATCATGAGGGTGGCCAAGCGGTAAGCACATCCTACGTTTATCTCGGTTATAACGTCCTTTACGAAAAGACCGGGGAAACGGCCGCGCGGTACATCCTGGCCAATGACCGGGAGATCGCCAAAGTAGCCGGCAGTGAGACATACTACACGCACCGGGACCATCTGGGGTCGTCGTCTGTGGTAACCAATGGGTCAGGTAGCGTTGTGGCCTGGAATGCCAATCACCCGTATGGCGATGAGTGGATCGTCGGACCGGGGGCGGATGTGGACCGGCATAGGTTCACGGGTAAGGAGACAGATGCAGGAACTGGGTTGGTATATTTCGGGGCGAGGTATTATGATACGGAGATCGGGAGGTTTACGACAGTTGATCCAATACAAGATGGATGGAATTGGTATGAGTATTGTCGATCAAATCCATTGACATATATAGATCAAAACGGCTTTTATCCCGCCATAGGTTCCAGCGCTCAAGAAGAACAAAAACTAAGAGGTAATGGATATACAGAAACTAAAACAAATCCGGATGGATCGATCACAACGACAACAACAATTTATCGTGGTTATTATGGTACAGATGTGACCATTATCCAAGATAAAAGATCAAAATATTTTCCATTTGGCACAAGAATAGTTACTGAAGTTCATGCAACATTTAATATTATTGATACCAATCAAGAAGCATATAATCTTAATCGATTAGATAATATATGCAATTGGTTTAAAGACGGATTGATGATCGTTGGCGGTTATGTTATAGCTGAACCGTTTGCGTTATTAGGGATATTGAATTTCGCTGCCGATGCTTTTACTTCATTCGGTAGCGGCCAGCCTACTTATGAAAAAGGGGATGTTGTTTACGAGGTCAATGCTACAAGAGATTCTTATACCTTTCCATTCCTTCATACCTCACAGACTATGCAGTATATCATCATCGTGAAAAGCGATAAGGTATTGATTATAGAAATTACTAATAGCTTGAATTATGGAGGCGGGTTTTATCAATGAAAGTTGGTTTCGCGGCTTTTTTATGGTTATTATTTACATTTTTTGGATATTTTCTAAATACTAAGTTTATACTTCATTATGAATCAAATTTATTACATATGATTTTTAAGATCAATAATAGATATTTATATAGATTTATTCAATCATTATGGCGCATGACGGTTGCAACAGGATTTTATTTGTTATTAATTTATAGTACTAAGTTATTTTATCGATATATTTACTTTGCTTTATTAAGTTTCACGCTTGGTTTATTATTAAGTAAAAAAACATTTATGAAATGTCGGTGATTACTATATCCTGAAGTCGGAGGACAAGCAAAGCCCCAAAGGACCGCAAAGGAAAACCGTCTCCTGCTGTAGCCGGGGAGGCGGTTTGTTATCAGGAATCTATCTCCACTCAGGATGGGCTTATAGGCGGCGATGTACATGGAGGTACCCAAGCCGCCACCGAATCCCCGCAGGGATTTGAGAACGCTTTTGAGGCGGTGTGAAAAACCCGTCTCTCTACCCGGGGGGCTGCTTTGGACCATCCTTGGTCGTCGCTGCCTTTTACCCATCGTGGGTATGAGGTGAATCCCCAGGCTACAACTGAACGATTTTCCAAAGCCCTGTCCGGCCCGCTTTGAGACATCCGTGTCCGTCGCGGGCTTCAATCCCTTCTGGGCTGACCTGACAGGGCTCGGATAGTCTTCGAAGTTACACCGAACCCGTACAGGACGTACGGGTTTTAGAAGTGTTTTTTTGAATAGCCCAGGGTTTCAACCCTGGGTTGACGGTGATCGGTCTTTTCACACCGCTTTTAGCGTAGCCCAGGAATTCATTCCTGGGCACCTCAATTCCTGTTCTCCACCGTCCTCGTCAAGATCGGAAACCCCGTCGGCCGCAGGATCTCCACCACCAGGCTGTGCCCGGACGGCGCCTCATAGTCCCAGGCGTAGCGCCAGACCGCGCCCGGGGCCAAGGTGGGCAGGACCCGCGTGCCCGAGCAGAATTCCCCGCCATTGGCGTCCAGAACCGTCCAGCGCAGCCGGTAGCCGCGGAGCGTGTACGCGGGCATCTCCCGCTCGACCGGCCCGCGGGCGTGCAGGACCAGCTCGGCGCCGTAAAAGTTGCCGGTCCGCGTGGCCATGGTGACCAGGCTGTCGAGGACGGCCGGCGCGTATTCCGCCGCGAGGAGATCCCTTGAGGGCAGGGGCCTGCGCTCGGCATCCACGAGGCCCATGCGAAAGTTGGCGGGCGTGCGGTAGTCGGCGTAGCACCAAAAGACGGCGGCCGCGATGTAGTCGCGCCGGCGAAAGGCCGCCATCTGCTCGCGGATGACCGCCTGCCGCTGCCTGTCGTGCTGGAGGGGCGGGGCCGTGCCGGGCGCCACGTAAAAAGAGGTTGTGTCCTCGGGGCGGGGGCCGAAGGGCCAGTTGGGCTCGTAGCCGAACTCGGAGATGACGATCATCCGGTCCGGCCAAATCCTGTGGAGGTTGTCCAGGGCGGGTTCCAGGTCCTGCTTGCGGCCGGCCCAGGTGCCAAAGTACTGGTTCATCATGATGAAATCCACGAGATCGCTGGCCTCGTCCCCGGCCCGCGCCAACCAGCCCAGGCGGTTGCTGGCAAAGGAGACGGGGCGTGTCGGGTCGAGCGACTTGACGTAGCCGTACAGGGTCTTGACGAATTCCTTGCCCGCCGCCGAAGTGGAGTCGATCTCGTTGCAGAGGCTCCAGGCCCAGATGCAGGGGTGGTTGTAGTCGGTCTCGATCATCTCGCGGAGCTGCTGCTTGACGAGGTCCACGACCTTGGCGTCGCTCATCTGGCTGGCGCTGAGCTGCCAGGCCGGCACCTCAGGGATGAGCAGGATGCCGTTGCGGTCGCAATAATCCAGGATGAAGCGGTGCTGCGGGTAATGGACGGGCCTGGTCAGGGTCGTGTTCAAGAGCTTGAGCTGGTCAAAATCCCAGCGCATCATGGCCACCGGCTCGGCCGAGCCGTACCAGGCGCTGTCCGCGTGCCTGGTCACGCCGGAGAGCCGCACCCGTTCGCCGTTGAGGTAAAGCCCGGTGCCCCTGATCTCCACCCGCCGCACGCCAAAGGTGGTCCGGTAAGTGCCGGGGGAAAACCCCTTGGCTCGCAAGCCGAGTTCCAGGCGGTAGAGGACCGGCCGGTCGAAATGCCAGGGCTCGAGATTCGGCACCACGGCCTTGAAGCGGACCTCTCCCCGGCCCGCGGGCGCGGCGGCGGCCACCGCGTCGCCCGTCCAGAGGGGCGCCCCGCCGCCGTCCGGGTAGACCGCGGGGAGGAGTTCCACGGGCACCTCCCTGCCCGTGGCGTTCTCGAGGAATGCCCTGATCTCGAGCTCGCCCCGGCCGGACTCCGCCGGCACGGCGGAGACCAGGGCGTGATGGACGTAGACCGGGCCCGTCGAGACGAGGCTGACGTCCCGCACCAGCCCGCCGTAGCCCCACCAGTCGTAGGACCAGGAGGGGCCGAGCTTTGCCGGCACCCGGTCGTAGTCGCGGCGGTTGTCGAGCCGGACGGCGATGAGGTTGAGCTCGCCCGGCCTCAACAGCTTCGTCACGTCGAACTCGAATCTGGTGTAGCCGCCCTCGTGGGCGCCCAGGAAGACGCCGTTGAACCAGACCCGGGCCAGGTAAAAGGCGGCGTCGAAGACGAGACGCGTCTGCCTGCCCGCGGCGGCGCGCGGCCCGGCGAACGATTTGCGGTACCAAGCCACGCCCTCGTAGTCGCGCCAGGCCCTCATGGTGTTCCAGGTATGGGGGACGCTGACCGTCTCGGCTCCGGGCGGCTCAAAGCCAGGACGGTACCACTTGTTCTCTTCCCCCCTGCCGGCCGGATCGGCGGCAAAGGACCATTCGCCGCCGAGATCGTAGACCTCGCACCCCGCAGGCTGGCCCGGGACGGGTGGCGGAGAAGCGGCCCGCACCGGCAGGGCCAGCACGGCGACTGAGAGCAGGAGCAGCAGCTTGATCGGCTTGCCCAACGCGGATCAGCACCTTTCGCAAGGGCCAGTCTCCCCGGATTTGGCACAGGTCTGATCCTCCGGAGGGGGGAGTACCTCCCAGCCCAGCTCCTGGGCCTTGCGCAGGAGCCCCCGGTCCGGGTTGACCGCCACCGCATGTCCGGCCAGGGAGAGGATGGGCAGGTCGTGAAGGGAATCCGCATAGGCATACGCCCGGTCCAGGTCGTATGTCTCGCCGGCCCGCCCGAGCCCGGCCAGGTATGCCCTGAGGGCCGCGGCCTTGGCCGGCCCAATGCAGTGGGCGCCGATGCGGCCCGTGCATCGCCCGTCCCGCATCACGAGCGGGGTGCCGAGCCAGGCCCCGGCGCCGATCTCACGCGCGACCAAGCCGAGGAAAACCTCGAAAGCCCCTGAGAGCAGCACGATCCGGTCGCCGGCGGCGGCGTGGGCCCGGAGCCGCGCCAGGACGGCCGGGTTGAAACGGCTCACGGCCTCGGCCAGGCAGCGGCCGAAATATGCCTGGAGCTCGTCCTCGTCCATGCCGCGCAGGATCCGGGCCAAGCCCCGCGTGGCGTAGGTCATGAGCCGCAAGCGGCAGAAACCCAGCTTGTACAGGGCGTAACCGGCCGCGTGCGTGAGGTAGTACCATCTTATCCTGCCGCGCCTGGCCGGGTCCCGGCTGAGCACGCGCAGGAAGAGGCGGAACGTTTCCCCGCCGTAAATGGTGCCGTCGAAATCGAAGATGGCCAGCCCCAACGATTTTTTTTGCATCATCTTAACACTATTAATGGTTTTATCCGCATAATCTGTGAAATCGGTGGTTCAATCGGTCTGGGTTTTCGAGATTCGGGTTTACGGAAACACGATCTTTAGATATTCCCGCTGCAGCTCGATCTCTTCCCCAAAAGTTGCGCCGGGTTTAGTGCGCACGAAGACGAGGTGGAGCTGCCGCCCCTTGAGCGACGCGATGCCCCCGGTGGCGCCGCCGGCTCCCGCGATTACGTAATTGGCCACGGTGCGGCGGCAGACGATCGCTTCGCCCTTGCGCACGGCGGTGTCGAAACGATGGTCGGCCTCGCTTGCGTAGTACCAGTATTGCGTGATGTTACCGCCCAGGTAGAGGAGTTTGTCCGGATTGAAGGCGCTCTCGGCAGCGACGTTGCCGGGGTTCGTCACCTCGGCCAGGGACTTGCGCGCGCGGGCGTTCATAAAGCAACCCGGGTCAAGGGAGGCATGCACATAAACCCCGCCGGGCTCCGGCAGGTTGATGACGAGGACGAAGGGTTTCTTCCTCAGCTTGACCTGATGGTCCCGGATGCGCGCCGCCTTGCCGTCCTGCTCCACGCCGACGGTGAAACCCGCGGTTACAGCACCGGCGGGCGGCGGGGCCGCGGTCCGGGCGGCCGGGATTTGGGAGGCGGCCGGCGGCTGAGTCTCGGTGGTGCCGGACTGGGGCGCCCGTGCCGGCTTGTCCCCGGCGCCGGCCGGTTTCCCCGCGCTCAGCTTAAAACTGCGGCAGATCTGGTCGAAGGCCTTGCGGAACCGGCCGAAGCTCTCGGGCGTGGCCGAGCAGGTGATGGTGTAACAGGTCTTGCCCGCGAGGATGGCGTAGGCCAGGTTCTTGAGCTTGACCTGGCCCATGCGGTGGCTGTAGACGAGCCAACCGGCGGGGAGGTCCGAGAGATCGATCCGCCCCTCCTCATGGCCCTGGAAATCCGTGAGATATTTCTTCATCTCAGCGACGGAGGCCGCCATGTACGCGTCGATGCTGACAGCCTCCGGCAGCTCGTCGAGGATGACGTTCACGTTCTCGCGAAAGGTGTCGTTCCCGCTCTCCGCGGGGCTGATGGCGACGAGCGGCACGCCGAGGGGCCCCTTGGAAGCCTCCCAATCGGCCGGCAGCTCGAGGGAGAAGCCCAGCTCATCATCGTGATATACGCGCGTCCCGGCGGCCAGCGGCATGGCCGCGGCCAGGCAAACCAGGCATGCCGCCGCGATGAGCGGCCGGATCCACCTGCGGCGCATTCCTCCCCCACCCCTTCCAGCCACGCGGCATTCGATGCCAGTATTCACCACGCCCGGGCCGACTCCTGCTTTTGGGGCGGGGGGTCTGGGCGCCCGCATGCATATCAGAGATGCGAAAACGAGTTCCATCTTTCACGCGAAGGCGCGATGCGCGAAAAAGAAGCATAGCCCATCGTGATCGGAGCCTGGCAGAATCAAGCCCCCACAACCTGGGGCATCAGGGGCGCGTGCGCGAGGCAAGGTTACAGGCCGGAGGTGAGATTGACCTGGCGGAGGACCTGGCCGGTGCCGGTCATCTTGCCGCCGTCCCTGGCTAGGTAAGGGTTGCCGTCGAAGAAAAAGAGCAAGATCGCGTACTCGTCCCGCAGCTTGACGGTGAGGCGCCGCATGCGGTCGATGAAAGGCTCGATGAGGCGCCTGTCCCCGGGTTGGCCCGAGGTGTAGCAGTTGATGGTGATGGTGTTGCCCGTGACCGTGTACCCCGTGAGGGAAAAGCCCCCCCGCGGCACGCCGCGCATGGCGAAGTCACCGTAATTCGCGTAAGGCTCCTCGATGCCGATGAGCAGGGCGAGATCGACGGGGTGCACGAACTGGTTGTAGGCCAAAAAGGCCAGGACGGCGAGGATCAGGGTGATGACCACGGCTTTCATGGCTATCCTTCCCGTGGAGCCGGATGGGGCCGCGCCAGGGGTGGTGGATGGTCCTATTAGAGTGTTCGAAGGGGGTGGGGAGTTTGAGGACGGGAGTACTCCCGGCAGGAACCCGTACCCTTCATCTGGAATGCCTCCATCAGGGTTCTACGATCGGGAGGCGTGCAACATGATCCCCGGCATCCTCTTTTTCCTCCTCTTCCCCGCGGTCGCGCTCTGGCTCTGCCACCGTTTCCCGGTGCTGAACAAGGCCGGCGCCATCGTCATCTGCTACGCGGCGGGGCTGCTCGTCGGCAACCTCGGCCTCCTGCCCGCCGGCTTCCGCGGGGCGCAGGAGGCCATGCTCAACTACGCGGTCCCCATCGCGCTGCCGCTCCTCTTTTTCTCCCTCGACATCAGGCGCTGGTCCAGGCTGGCGGGGATCTCGCTCCTCTCGTTCCTTTTCATGTCCGTCGCGGTGCTGGTCGCAGCCACCGTTTCCTTCTTCATCTTCCGTGGCGTCATCGGGCCGGAGAGCTGGAAGGCACTGGGGATGCTCATCGGCTGCTACACCGGGGGCACCATCAACCTGGCGGCCATCGGCACGGCGCTGCGGACGGAGTCGAACCTCTTCGTCTCCGTCAACGTGGCGGATATGCTCGTCACACCGCTCTATCTCCTTTTGGCCATCACCGTGCTCCAGCGGCTGCTCCTCCTCGTCCTGCCGCCCTTCGCGCGGGGTGCCGCCGAGGCGGCGGCGGGCGAGGACGCCGATTTTACGAATTACGCTGGGATCCTCTCGGGCCGGAGGATCGTGGGGCTGGCCAAGGCCCTGGCGCTCGCCCTGGCGATCTTCGCCATAGGCGGCGGCGCTTCGCTGCTCGTGCCGGCGTTCTCGCCGGTGGTGGCGATCCTCGTCATCTCCACGCTGGGGATCGCCTGTTCGTTCATTCCCGCCGTGCGCAAGATCGAAAAGAGCTTCCAGTTGGGCCAATACTTCATCCTCGTCTTTTCCCTGGCTCTGAGCACCATGGCCGACGTGAGGCAGCTCCTGACCACGGCGCCCGCGGCCATGGCCATGGTGGGGACCATGGTCGCCATCGCCGCCGTTATCCACGTTTTCCTGGCCGCGGTCGCGAAGATCGACGCGGACACGACGATCACGACCTCCATCGCGGGCATCTTCTCCCCGCCCTTCGTGCCCATGGTGGCGGCGGCGCTAAAAAACCGCGAGATGGTCGTGACCGGGGTCGTGACGGGGATCATCGGCTGGGTGATCGGGACCTATCTGGGGATCGGCTACGCCTACGTTTTGCGGCTCTTTGGTTAGCCGCGGTCACTCAATTACAGCGCGCATGCAAAGATCCTGTAGACCTTGTACAGCTCCCCGCCGGCCCGTTCCGCGTCGCGCCGCATGGGCAGGTTCTCCTCCCTGATGGTGGAGCCCTCCAGCCATTTGTAGCCCTTGGCGGAACCCACTTCAAAAGTGCGCACGAAGATCGCGGCGGTCACGCCTTTGCCTCGCCACTCCGGCACGACAAAGAGGGCGAAGAAACGGAGGGCGTCGATCCGCCGCCGCCAGAGGAGGAACCTGATCCACCCCGTGGGAAAGAGCCTGCCGTGCAGGTGGATGAGGGCCTGGTTGAGGTCGGGCATGACCACGCTGAAGCCGATGGGTTCCCCATCCGCGCGGGCGATGTAGATCAGGTCCGGATCGGCGTAGGACTTTAGATCGCGCGCCATGTTCCGCACCTCCTCGAGGGTGGGCGGCACGGCGTCGGGCCACTCGGGCATGGAGCGGTCGATGATCTGCTTGATGTCGCCGATCTCCCGCTCGAGCCGGGAGAGGTCCAGGCGGTCGAGGCGGAAACCATAACGAGACTGGGCGTATTGCACGGCGCGCGGGTTCTTGGGCATCCTGGGGAAATAGCGGTAGGCCAGCCAGTCGTAGTCCTTGGCCAGGCCGCAGCCCTCGAGGAGGCCGGCGTAGTAGGGCGGGTTGTACGAGTCCATGAGGACGGGCGGGGAGCCGTGGCCCTGGACCAGGAGGCCCCGGAAATCCTCGCTCCCGGTGGGCGAGACGGGCCCACGCATGCGGTCGCAGCCTTCCGCGGCGAGGAAGTCACGTGCCGCATCTATGAGGCCGCGCGCGATTCCCGGGTCGTCCTCGGCCTCAAAGAGGGCGAACCACCCGTCCCGGCGTCCCTTGCGCAGGTTCATGACCCCGTCGATCCCCGCCATGATCCTGCCCGCCGGCCGGCCGTCCCGGTAGGCGACGAAGAGCCGGTGCGGGCCTTTCTTGAGGTATCCGTTTCTTGACGGGTCTATCATCCGCTTCATCACCGCGGCGAGCGGCTGGACCCAGGCCGGATCGTTCGCGTAGACAGATTGGGGCAGGTGGAGAAAGTCGCGCCGCGTGCGGGCGTTCGAGACGGGAATGATGGTGATGCTCATGAGGTACCTCCTGGCATAGGTGATCCCGTTCGCGGCCGAGAGCCGGGACGAGTCCGTCATGCTGAATGGCGTGCGATGTTGTCTTTATTGTAGCACTACGGAAGGGCTTTGTCACAAGAACCGCCGTATGCACCTTGATACAGCGAACTCACCCTCTTCCCCCGCTCTTTCGCGGAGGCTTAATCCGCTCGATTCGCTTGATGGAGGATACAGGAACGCATATCCTCGAATATGTCGCCAAACATGCATCCGGGTCGGGCGCAATTTATTGCGCCCCAATACAAGACCGACGAATCACGCAACGGCATCCCGTTCCTGTGTGGGGGTGCGGCATGCTGCACCCTTGGCCCAAATGCACGCCCGAAAAAGATCGACCACCACCCCGAATTGCGCCTCCGCGGAGGAGAAGGATCCGCCGCCCCCATTACGAATATCGCCGCTATGACGAAAAAGGAGGTCTCTCCTATGTCCAGGATCACCGTCTCCCGCCCGACTCCCTCCGAGCTGGTCGCCCTCGGTACAGACGCCTGGGATTCCTGGTCCTGCGGCGTCTCGACTTTTCCCTGGCATTATGACAGCCAGGAGACCTGCTACGTCCTGGCCGGACGGGTCACGGTCGAGGCTGAGGGGGAAAAGGTGGAGATCGGCCCCGGGAACCTCGCGACCTTTCCCGCGGGGCTCGACTGCATCTGGCACGTGCACGAGCCGATCAGGAAGGTGTACAGGTTTGAGTGACGGCAGGGGCCGCTACGTCTACGACTACCCCAGGCCCATGGCCACGGTGGACGTGGTGGTGCTGGCGGGGGATTTACCGGGACGCGATTCCGATAGGGGCGTACAGGTCTGCCCTCAGGCCCTCCTGGCCGGGCAGACTTTAGACCATCCTGGTCCTGAGCTGTGCGCCCCTGCGAAGAACGGCCGGGATAAAGGCCTGCGCGTCCTCCTGATCAAACGCCGCCGCGACCCTTTCACCGGCGCGTGGGCCCTGCCCGGGGGGTATCTCGACGAAAACGAGGATCCGGCGGCGGGCGCCGGGCGGGAGCTTTGGGAGGAAACGGGCCTCGAGGGACTGGCCCTGCGCGAGCTGGGTTTCTTCGGCAGGCCCGGGCGGGACCCGCGGGGCTGGACGATCACCCTGGCCTTTTGGGCCCTGGCGGGGGAGGGGGAGGTCCGCGCCGGGGACGACGCGGCCGAGGCGGCCTGGTTTCCCGCGGGCGCCTTGCCGCCGCTGGCCTTTGACCACGGGGAGATCATCGCCAGGGCAGTGGCGGCGATGTCCGCCGGTCCCGTGTAGGGGCGCGATATATGCGCCCCATCCGTGGCGGCCTGGGGGGACCGGTGCGGCAAATGGAGCGGGGCGGGGGCTGAGCGGCCGGTCTTGGTATAAACAGGACCTACAGCCGCGGCTGCGTAGGCCGGATGCTGATTTCGCCTATCTATACCGCCGGTTGCATCGTTGTCCGATCCACTTAACCGGCTTTTCATCGACGGCAGGCTGAAGCCCACCGCTATTATGTGCAAGCCCTTCGGGCTGGGTTGGAGGAGCATCCTTTGGCCCTCCACGGGCAGCATCTCACGCAATTGCTCTTTATGTAAGAGAGCGGTGGTATCTCAACGCCGTGTGAGCGGCTGACTCGCGCCCCGCGACTCGTGACTATCTTTTTTCGGGGCCGTCATTCTTTGACGGTCTCGTTTGTTATTGTTGACATGTCGCGGAAGATTGGCAGGAATCGGGAGCGGGTGGGCGAATTTTCCGATATTGGGGCTGGATGTTATGGGCCGACGCCGGCCTAAAGACCGGCGCTAATCTCACGAAGGGCCGTGAACGGCCCTGGGAACGGATGGACCGGATCACCCATGGAGGGGTTCGTGCGATTAGCCCCGAGCCCCGAGCCCCGAGTTTTAACCCGGGGCGGCGAAATCGCAAGAGCACGGCAACGATCTGGATGCGCTGGCGGCCCATTTGCGCAATGAAAATACTCGAGAAAGGCGCGACGCGGTCGATCTTCGCTCGATGCGGCGGGGATTCTCGGTGGGCGAGGAACCGGGAATGCCTTATGATCCACGGGGTAGCGGGAACCTGGTGATGGACACGACCGGGACCGGGGACTGACCCGCGATCTGTGACTCTCTCCGCCAGGCGATAAATGGCCTGGCTGGGTTAAATGCGGCTGAAGGCCCCGCGTCCGTGCGGGGGCTTAGCGGCGCTTCGAAGCACGACCGAGCCCGTACATGGAGGTGCGGCCTTTGGCGATCGCCCAATACCCAGCCAGGCCCTTCAGCGCCTAGCGGAGATTGTATCCGCAACGTCCTCAAGCCCCGCGTCCAGCAGATCGGGGCTTTTATGGCGCCGTGCCTGGTTTTCGATGTAAGCCTGGACGATCCGCAGATCCGAGCGTCTGAGCGTGTGCGCGCCGTAACCTTCCTGCCAAGCGAAGTCGAGGCATATGCAGCGAAGTTCGTGGGAGCTGAATCCCTTCAATTCGCGGACCGTTCTGGCCACGGTCAGGTTTGGCGGGATATAGAGCAGCACATGGACGTGGTCCGGAACGCATTCGGCGGCGAAAACCTGGCAGCCGAGGCCGGCGGCCTTTTTGCGGAGGTGCGCGAGCAGTGGTGCACGAAGGGCCGGGCTAATGTAGGGGTAGCGGTTCTTGGTGGTCCAGACCAGGTGGTAGAAAAGCTCGCGATGCGAATGAGGCATGGCATATCACCGAAGG
>JBLNBS010000071.1:0-3216 GCA_050260175.1 Patescibacteria group bacterium
CGAAGAGATCAAGGAGGCGTACCTCGGGAGGAAGGCGGCGAAGTGAGGCCGTTCAAGGCCGAGGAGCTGTCATGGATGGAACCAATCCATCCAACCTCAGGGCCATTCATGGTCCTTCGTAAGATTAGCGGCGTCCTTTAGGGCGCCGTTGGCAGAGAACACAATTTTCACAACGCTTTTTGAAGCGGTGTGAAAAAGTCAATTATGGCCGACGGCGGCAGGCCGCCGCGACCTGACCCCCGACCCCTTCCCTGAAGGGTCGCACGTCTTACATCCATGTACGTGCGACTTGAACGCCATCCTGGCAGAGAGAAGGGGAGCCAATGAGCTCGTATTCTAAGGGATTTTACCCTTCCCTTTAGGGAAGGGTGGTACGGATGCCGGGTTAGGTTCGGTCTCTGGATCGGGCTTTTTCACACCGCTTTTAGATGGGATGAACGATGATGCAACGTGAGAAGGGATTCGCCTATTGCGGTCTGGCCTGTTGTCTCTGCAGTGAGAATGAGAATTGCGCCGGCTGCCGGAACGAGGGATGCAAGGACAAGGACTGGTGCAAGAACTACAATTGCTGCCGCGGGAAAGGCCTGAACGGCTGCTGGGAATGCGCCGATTTTCCCTGCCGGGGCGGGATGCTCGACAAGATGCGCATCCGCGTCTTCGCGAAGTTCATCGCGGAACATGGTGAGAGTGAACTCCTAAAGTGCCTTGAAAGAAACGAGCAGGCCGGGATCGTCTATCATTACGAAGGCCAACTGGTTGGTGATTATGACATACCCCAATCAGAAGAGGAATTAATGCGCATGATCAAAGGAGAACGAGATTAAATGGAATTCATACCCGACTGGAGCAACGGATTGTTGGCAGCCATGGACAGCAATCTGGATAGTAAGGTGGCAAAGGACATTGGCATCTCCTCCGCGCGCGCCAGGGATCAGCTGATCATGCGCCTCGCTCTCGTCCCGCGGGGGTAGGGGTGACCTGATGGACGTGGCTCGTCCCGACATCTTTTGGATCGTGGCGGATGAGTACCGCTGCGACGGCATCGGCGCCTACGGTAACCCCTGGATCAGAACGCCCAATCTCGATGGGCTCGCGTCAGAGGGTGTCATCTTCACCAATGCCTTCTGCCAGGTCCCGACCTGCGTGGCCTCGCGCGCTTCCTTCCTGAGCGGCCGCTATCCCCACCGGGTGGGCAACCTCTGGTATAGGGCCACATCCGACTCCGTGCCGTTCGTGCCGGAGTATTTCGCCGCGGCGGGCTACCGGACGGTCTGTATAGGCAAGGAGGACCATCGCCGCGCGCGCAGCCCTTTTCTCGAGCGCCATCCCGGCTTTGCCGACGGCGGGTGGGAGGCGGATCCCTTTCAATTGCGGGAGGAGTTCCGCCACCGCGAGCGGGAACTCGGCATCCTGCGCCGCTACACCACACCGGGGAAACCCCTGATCGTCGCGGGCACCAATCCCCTGCCGCCGGAGGAGGCGGAGACGGGCCGGCTCGTGGCGCGCACCCTGTCGTACCTGCGCAACTACGACCGGCGGCAGCCGCTCTTTCTCCACCTGTCCTGCATCTACCCGCATACTCCGGTCCTGCCGCCCAGGCCATTTGATGCCATGTACGATCCCGCGGGCCTGGCCTTTCCCTCTGACGGCGCGGAATCGGCCGGCCGCACGGACCTCGAGCTCGAGGTCATGCACGGCCTCTGCACGGTGGAAGGGATGCGGGGCGAAGATATCCGCAAGATGCGCGCCCATTACTACGGGCTCTGCTCGTACGTGGACAGCCGGCTCGGCGCGCTCTTCGCGTATTTGAGGGAGAATTGGGGCAGGCCGTATCTCGTCGTCTTCCACGCCGACCATGGCACTCTCCTGGGCGAGCACGGCCTGCACGAAAAGTTCAGCCTGTACGAGCAGGCCCGGCGGGTGCCGCTGATCGTGGCCGGCACCGGCATCCCCGGGGGCAGGCGGATCGAGAGCCTGGTCGAACTCGTGGATCTCGCCCCGACTCTCATGCGTTATGCGGGGTTGCCGATCGACGCGGCCATGGGCCTGCAGGGCCTCGATCTGCTGCCGCTGATGCATGATCAAAGCCTCCCTTGGCGGGACGCGGCCTTTTGCGAGCTGCAGCCCATGCACGTCCGCGACCTGGAAAAAAGGCCTCATCTGGCGCGGTTCATCCGCACGGAGATCCGCGGCGCGCGGGGGTGCGATTATCCCGCGCTCAAAGCCGCGGCGGAAAGCGAGGGTCTGGCCCTCGAGGCCCTGGAGGATGCGCCCCCGGGTTCGCCGTACAGCTTTTGGCTCCCCGTGCTCAAGACCATCCGCACGGCCCGTTACGTGCTGACGGTGCGGGCCGTCTGGCTGCCGGGCCAGGGCGGTGATTACATGGGCAGCCTCTACGACCTCGAGGAGGATCCCCTGGAGATGCGGAATGTCTTCCATGATGGAAAATACAGGCAGGTGGCGGCGGGCTTGATCGAGCGGCTGAGGAGATGGGATCAGGAAACAAGCTAAGGCCCTGGGTACGGACACATAAAGGTTATTTGAGAACCCAGATGCAGGGAGACGAAAATCACTGCCGAACGAAATATGGATATGATCCGGGAGGCGATTGGCATGAAATGGAAGAGAGGATGCCACCTGCCGGTCTTGGCCGCAGTGGTTTTGCTCTGGAGCATGTTCAACATATCTACCGTCATCGGCGCCGGCGCGGCCCGGGTGACGGTCGACGCGGCGGCGGTCCTGAGCGAGAGGGCCGTTAATCCGCTCGGCATCAACACGAACTACATCATGGACGACGACAACAACCGCGCGCCCGACCGGCCGCTGGCGGAGGCCCTGGCCGAGATGGGCGTTAGATTCCTGCGCTACCCCGGCGGGGAAAAATCCGACGCCTACCTCTGGTCCGTGCACCCTTTTGAGGCTCCAAAACCGACCCTGGCGCGCGTCGGCCGCGGCGAGTGGCCCTCGGGCGCGCATCATTTCGTGCGCGAAAGCGACTTCAAGACGTTCAAGTTCGACCCCCTGGACTTTGACGAGTTCATCGCCCTCTGCCGCGCGACCGGCACCGAGCCGAACGTTGTCGTCTGCTATGACTGCATCTACAAGCCGGGCGCCTGGGTCGGCCGGCAGGACCTGATCGACACGGCTGCGGCCTGGGTGCGCTACGCCAACGTCGTCAAGGGATACGGGGTCAAGTACTGGGAGATCGGCAACGAG
>JBLNBS010000072.1:0-6428 GCA_050260175.1 Patescibacteria group bacterium
CATGGCCGAGAGCCCGTCCTGCTCGGGCATGGTGATGTCCATGAGCACCACGTCGGGCCTGAAAAGGCGGTACATGTTAACCGCCTCCCTGCCCGTCGAGGTCTCGCCGGCGATGAAATGCCCCGCCTCGGTCAGGACGGTCCGCAACAACAGGCGGATGGAAAAAGCGTCGTCGACGATGAGGATCCTCCCAGGCAATTCGGGTTGGGGCCATTCAAAAACCTTTCCACTCTGCGCGGCCGCTTTGTTTCCCACCGCCATCACCACGCTGTTTTCATCTGTTTCGTCCCGGTGTTTTCGGTCGAATCGGGTGAAGTCCGCGATCTTGTTTTGTATTACCTACACTAAACCTTTATCGCACAAAATACAAGAGATCTGTCGCACAAATCGTTGAACTCACCCCGGTCAGGGTCGATCTCCCTTGAGATCGGTATCTTGCCCAATCCGCAGCAGCGTTTCACATGATTAAAAACGACTTAACAGGATTAACATGATTCTCAGGATTTATACGGATTCTTGGTCGAAATCGGTATGTTGTTTAATCTGCATAATCGCTTTACGAGATTAGAAACGATTTGACAGGATTAACATGATTTTCAGGATTTACACGGATTATTTGTCTATTAGATCATCTTTATTGATAATCTTAATCTTGAATCTTGTTAATCCCATTAATCATGTAAATCATGTGATATCGTTTCTGCTTTTCGTGCCTATCGGTCCAAGAATCGCTTCTAGAAACCGCCCTTGATCGCGGTATGGCGCCTTTGCTGCCAAAAGAGCGCGATGAAGGCCAACGCCGCGGTGGCCATGGCGAGCGTGCAGACTGAGATGCCGGTTCTCATGCCGGAGGCGTCGGCGATCCTGCCCGTGAGCACGGGCAGGACGATACCGCCGCACGTGCCCGCCCCGTAGATCAAGCCCGCGATCGGGCCAGCCCGGTCCGGATACCGCTCCATGCCGAACGCCGTCGCGATGGGGTAGATGCCGCCTGTCGCCAGGCCAAAGAGGGCGATGCCGCAGAGCACAGGCCCCGGGCCGCCCGCGGGGAGCAGGATCGTCGCCGCGGCGCCGCCCAGGGCGTAGCAGAGGAGCAAACCGGTGCGGCTCACGGACCTCTCCAGCCGGACCGCCAAAAGGCGGCCCAGGGTGACGGAGGCGAAAAGGAGGGAGAGGCCCAGGGCGGCCGCGGTATGGGAGAGCCGGAATTCTTTTTCGAGGTAGGTCACGATCCAGACCGCCAGGTTCTTGTAGACCCCGGCATAGAGAAACATGGCCGGAGCCATGATCCAGGCCAGGGGATCGCGCCAGAGCGCGCGGCCGCTCCGGTTCTGCTCCCGCGCGGCGGGGGGCGGCCCGCCGTCCTGGCCAAGGCCGAACCAGATCCCCGCCGAGAGGGAGAACACCATGCCCAGGTAGACCGGGCCGCGCCAGCCGCAGAGGGACGCGGCGCCCGCCGCGACGAGCGGGATGGCGATCGCCCCCACGCTGTAGGTGAAATGCAGCAGGCTCAGGTAGCGGCCCCGGTTTTCAGCCGCGATCCGCGACAGCTCGACATTGGTCATGGGATCGATGGCGCCGGTGCCAAGGCCGAGCAGGGCCACGCCGCAAAAGAGAATCCCCGGGGTGCCCGCGGCCGCGATCGCCATTGGGACAATGGCGAGCATAAAGGCGCCGGCCAGAAGGAGCCTGCCCGAACCGAGGCGCCGGCAGAGGGCGCCGGCGGCAAGGGTGGCGGCCAGGGCGGCGAGGTTCTGGATCGTGCCGGCCAGGCCCGCCTGGCCCAGGCTGAGCCGGAATTCCGCGATGAGATCCGGGAGGAGGGTGCCCACGAGCATGCTCCCCCAGGCCATGGCGAGCTCGAGGGCGAGGATGCGGGGGAATGAACGCGGAACGGTCATCAAGTCTCCCCTCCGTGTCTCAAGCCGTGCGGCGCGCTTTTTTTCGCCGCCCTCCGTGTGACGCTCAGATCGGCCAGGATGCCGGCGTGGCGGAGCGCCTCGGCAAGCTCCCCGAGGTCCGCGCCGGGTGCCAGGATCAAAAGGCCGCTTTCCTCCGCCACCACGAACGCCCCCGCCGCCCGGATCACCTGGCGCACGGCGGCGGCGAGCTCCGGCCGGCCGATGGCGATGTATCCCCCCGCCTCGCCCAGTCTGACCTCGCCCTGGCGCGCAGCGACCTCGGCCAGCGTGGCGCGGACGTTCTCGGGCAGGCCGCCGCGGGCCTGCTCTTCGAGCCAGGCCAGTTCCGCGCCGATCTTTACCCCGTCCGCCGCGGCCTTCCAGACGGTTTCCCGGGACAGCCGGAAGAGAAAGGCCGGCCCGGCCGTGACCAATTCGGCAAATCCCGCCAGCCTGCCCAGGGCGGCCGGCCCCGCGCCCAGCGGGGCGTAGATCTCGTGGCTGGCCGTGACCGTGAGCGGTTCGGGCGGGGGCCAGCCAACCGTCAAGGCCGGCGACAGGAGGGCGCGCCCCCAGGGAGTGAGGCGGACGGCGCGCTGAAGGCCGCGCCCGTCCGTCTCGACGGAGAGGGCGCCGAACCAGGCAAGCTCCTCCACGGCATCGTGCAGCGCCAGGGCCAGTTTTTCACCGGGCGCGTGCCGGTCCCTGACGTATTCCAGCCAGCGGCCGAACCCGGGCCGGGCGGGCAGGATCTCGGCCAGCACGGCACAGGGGAGCCAGCACACGCAGGTCTGCAGGATCTCCAGGAGAGCCGTTTCGAGAAAGGCTGTGAACTCCTGTTGCGGCGAGGGAGGGCCGCCGGACAGTAGGCGCAGAGCCTGGGGCAGAGCCCGCCGCGCGTGGATCGGTTCCACAGGCCAGGTTTCCAGCGCCACGGAGACGCTCGCTTCGCCGGCGGCGGCCAGGCCGAGCCCGGCGGCCAGCTTGACGAGGGCTTCGACCTGGCGGGGCGGGAGGCCCATGATCCTGCCGGCGCGCTCCAGATCCGCCTGGACCGGGGCGCCCTGGCGCGTCAGGCGCAGGGGCAGGCAGGCCAGGACGCCCAGGGCCATGCCGAGCAGGGCTTCTCCATCCAGGCCCGCCAGGGGGCCCGTGGGTTCGTACCCTGCCGCGGCGGCGGCGGCCAACAGATCGCGCGCTTTTTGTTCCCGGCTCTCGCGGTAGGGGGCGAGCGCCGCCTGCCTCAGCTCCATGGGAATGTGCAGGTAATGACCGGGCTGCCAGGGCGTGCCCGACGAGGCGACAAGGCCCCTGGCTAGGAGGTCGCGCACCGCCCGCGAGGAGCCCGGATACGGGGCGAGCGGGCTCAGCCAGGCTTCCCTGGCGGCGGCGTCGGTTTCGTGCGCCGCCATGAACGCCCGCCGCCCGGCCATGCCGTCCAGGGGGCCGAACTCCTGCAGGAGGCTGCGGGCCTCTGCGTCGAGGCCGGCCAAAAGCTCGTCCGCGCGCGAGACGAGGAGGGTGTGAATCTCGGCCGCCGCCACCGGGGCCGGGAGAGGGGTGGGCCACCATGCCCGGCGGCCCTCTTCCTTTGCCGGGCCGAGCAGGGCCTCGATCTCACCGAGCCAGCGGTTGAGGTCCGCGGCCTTGCCCCTGGCCAAGACGCGGAGCAGGCTCTCCTCGGGCAGCATCTCCTCGGCGGCAAAGGCGAATTCCAGGGGAAAGACCGGGCCGTCGCCGGACGGCAGGAGGAGGCCCGCGCGGAGCAGGCTGGCATAACCGCGGTCGGCGCCCTTTCCCGCGCGGCCTCCATCCTGTATGATCCTGGCCACGGCCCGCGCCGAGACCTTCTTGATCTGGCTGCGGATGAGCCTCTCGTTGACCAGGGTGTCCAGGAGGTAGCGACAGCCCGCCTCCGCGGCGGGCAGTCCGAGGGCGCGGGCCGCCTCCGCCCGCTGAGCGGGGGTCAGGCCGGCCACGGCCTCGGCCAGGCGTGGCCAGAGCTTTTGTGTCATGCGTCCTCGCCGTCCTCGATGGTATAGCGGTAGCCCTGCTCCGCCAGGTAGAGCTGGCGGTTAAAGGCGAAGTCCTGGTCGCGGGTGCCTCGGGTCACCACGGTGTAGAAATGCGCCGGCCGGCCGTCCGCCTTTGGCCGCAGGATGCGGCCGAGGCGCTGGGCCTCCTCCTGGCGGGAACCGAACGTGCCGGAGACCTGGATGGCCACGCCGGCCTCGGGCAGGTCCACGGCGAAATTGGCCACCTTTGAGACGACGAGCAGACGCAGGTCTCCCGCCTTGAAGGCCCCGTACAGCCTGGCCCGCTCGCTCGTGGGCGTGGCGCCGGTGATGAGCGGGGCGCCCAGGGCCGCGGCGATCCGCCGCAGCTGGTCCAGGTACTGGCCGATCACCAGGACGCGTTCGCCCGCGTGCCTGGCGCAGAGCCGCATGACCACCCCGTCCTTTTGCGGGTTGTCCGCGGCCAGGCGGTACTGCTCGTGCTGGCCGGCCACGGCGTAGTCCAGGCGGAGGCTCTCGGGCATCCCCACGCGGATCTCGTGGCAGTGGGCGGTGGCGATCCAGGCTTGTTCCTCCAGGATCTTCCATGGCACGTCGTACTTCTTCGGCCCGATGAGGGTAAAGACGTCGTCCGCCCGGCCGTCCTCCCTCACGAGCGTGGCGGTGAGGCCCAGGCGGCGGCGGGCCTGCAGCTCGGCCGTGATGCGGAAAACCTCCGCCGGCAGCAAGTGGACCTCGTCGTAGATGATGAGCCCCCAGTTTTTGGCCGCAAAGAGCTCGAAATGGGGAAATCCCTCGGCCGCTTGACGCCGCCAGGTCAGGATCTGGTAGGTGGTGACGGTGACCGGGCGGATCTCCTTGCGTTCGCCGGTGTACTCGCCGATCGACTCCGGCGCCAGGTCGGTCTTGTCCAGGAGTTCCGCCTGCCACTGCCGGACGGCGATGGTGTTGGTGGTGAGGATGAGCGTCTCCGCGCAGAGCGCCGCCATGACGCCGATGCCCACCATGGTCTTGCCCGCGCCGCAGGGGAGGACCACGACCCCGCTGCCGCCGGTGGCCGAGCCCCCGGCGTAGAATGCCGCCACCGCCTCCTCCTGGTAGGCGCGCAGGGCGAACGGCCGGCCGTCCGCGGCTACGGCGCGGATCGCCACGGGCAGCCTGCTCCCCTCGATGTAACCCGCGAGATCCGCGACGGGAAAGCCCAGGGCCAGGAGTTCCTGCTTGATCCGGCCGCGTTGCGCCGGATCCACGCCCAGGTGGTCCCGGGTTTTTTCCAACAGGATCGGCTGGATGCTCTTGTGGCCGGCTATCTCCAAAAGGAGCAGGGGGTCGTCAGCCACGAGGCGCAGGCGGCCGTCAACGGCGGTCAGGCGCACCTGGCCATACCTGCCGACGTAGTCGTCGATCTCGCAAAGGAGGGTCTCGGGCACGTCGTAACGGCTGAAGCGCAAGAGACAGGCCCGCATCTCCGCCGCGGTCATGCCGCTCGCCGCGGCGTTCCAGAGGGAGAGGGGGGTCAGGCGGTAGGTGTGGATGTGCTCCGGTGACTTGACGAGATCTGCAAAGCGTGCCAGGACCTCGCGCGCCTCTTCGTAGCGAGGGCTGTGCACGTCCGCCAGGATGGTGCGGTCGCTCTGGATGACGAGGGGATTGTCGGGGTCGTAGGGCAAGGCGGGACGCTCCTCGTTACTCGTCGCTCGTTACTCGTCGCTCGTTACTCGTTGCTCGTTACTCGTTGCTCGTTACTCGTCGCTCGAGGCTCGTTGCTCGTCACTCGTTACTCGAAGCTCGTAGCGCGTTTTACATGGCCCGTAGACGATAGTTCACCGCGCGCGGGGCATGTCCTGCCTGGGGGGGTTGGAACGGCCCGGCAGGAAAATCGAGCCGGAGGTGGAACAAAAAGATGGTTACCCGCGAAGCGCGGTTTCGGAGGTGAATCTCCTTGTTCATCCTTAATTTCCTGGCCAAGATCATCAGCACCCTGCATTTCGAGGGAGATCCGCGCGGCATGGCGGCGGGGTTTGCGCTGGGGGCAATCCTCGGCCTGACGCATCTCCTCTCCCTCCATAATCTCGTCGCGGCCTGTCTGATCCTCCTTCTGGACGTCGGCATCTCCGCGGCCCTGCTCGGCATGGCCGTATACGGGCTAAGGAGCTGGATAAGGTCCAAAGCATGCTGGACGGCGTGAACCAGGAGATCGAGCGGCAAAAGAAGCATCTCACGGTGGGGTTGGATCCGAACGTGATGAAGATGTTGGGGATGTGACCCTCCTTCGCTCCATCGGCGAGCGGGCGGCTTGCGGCTTACGCGCGACCAGCGACGAGCAACCAGCGACGAGCAACCAGTGACGAGCGACCAGCGACGAGCGACTAGATCCCTTGACAACGCCCCCGGGAACCTGTATACTCTTCTTTGCGACCGGGCCTGTAGCTCAGTTGGGAGAGCGCTTGAATGGCATTCAAGAGGTCAGGGGTTCGATTCCCCTCAGGTCCACCAGGATTGACAAGGGTTT
>JBLNBS010000073.1:0-6547 GCA_050260175.1 Patescibacteria group bacterium
AGGCCAAGAAAAACGTCTTGCCGCCGGACATCTCCAGCGTCGTGGTCCCGTCCTCGCTCGGGCCGATTTTCTTGCCGTCCTTGCCGATCAGGCTGAATATGCCGTCGAGAACACGATCAACACTGTCGAAGCTGTGCACCGCCAGGGAAATCAGGAGGAACTTGCCCTTGGCCTTGGTGGAAACCTCTGTGCCCACGGTGGAGGAAGCCTGACTTCCCAGCAGCCACGCGGCGATGGTTTCATCGCCACAGGCGCCGCGCAGCCATCGCATGGCCTCCCAGTCGCCGCGGTCGAGGATGCGGCGGATGATGAAGCCGCGATACTTCGCGAGGGAATCGGCATCGAAATCGCAGCCCCAGAAGAGGCCGGCGAATTGCGCCGGGATGGCCGTTGGCTTTCGGAGCACAAACTCTGGTATCAAGTGCCACACGGTTACACTGTATTTCGTGGTCTGTGGCATTACGCGCACAGGCTCCGATGCGAACCGTTTGAACTCACCCCGGTCAGGGTCGATAGTCCCAAACCCATCAGCCAAGCCCACCTCCTCTTTCTGGTTCGGTACAGATCTGTTGCATTCCTGGTTCGCGGCGTGGAAGGAACTCGCTGGAGGCATCGCGAACCATAAGGTGAAATCTGGCTCTGGGCGGTGAGGAACTTGCCGGGCCGCATTCAGCATGGCGGAATCTCGCGGCAGAGAGCGGAGGAATTGCTGAAAGGGCTGACGGTGAGCAGAGCCGAACGGATGCTGGTTGACTCGATGGAGCTGAGGGGAGGCGGCGGCATGGGCAAGGTGATTGCCATTGCCAATCAAAAGGGCGGGGTGGGAAAGACCACCACGGCGGTGAATTTAGGTGCTTGCCTGGCGGATAAGGGCCGGCGCACCCTGATCGTGGATATCGATCCGCAGGGCAACGCGACCAGCGGCATAGGCCTAAAAAAGAGCGAGATCAGAAAATGTATTTACGACGCCCTGATCAACGAGATTCCACTCGCAGAGGTGGTGCTCGATTCACAGGTCCCGGGACTGCGGGTTGTCCCGGCCACTATCAAGCTGGCCGGCGCCGAATCGGAACTGGTCGGCATGATGGCGCGCGACCAGCGATTGCGCCTGGCCCTGGAGCCGGTGCGCAACGACTACGGTTATGTCCTGATCGACTGCCCCCCCTCGCTGGGTAACCTGACCCTCAATGCCCTTTCGGCGGCGGACTCGGTGATCGTGCCCATCCAGTGCGAGTTCTACGCCCTGGAGGGCCTGAGCCAGCTGATGCGCACCATCCAGCTCGTGCAAAAATACTCCAACCCGCGCCTGGAGATCGAGGGTGTTGTCCTGACGATGTACGACAGCCGTACGAACCTTTCCCAGCAGGTTACGGAGGAAGTGCGCAAGTATTTCCAGGACAAGGTCTATGAGAGCATCATTCCTCGCAACGTCCGCCTGAGCGAGGCGCCCAGTTATGGCCTGCCCATCACGCTTTACGACGGCAAGTCCAAAGGTTCGGAGGCCTATATGGAACTAGCCAGGGAGGTCATCGCCAATGAGTAAGACGCGCGGCCTGGGCCGCGGTTTGAGCGCTTTGATCCCCGAGCTCGAAGAGGCGGAGAACGAGGGCCGCCTCGAGCTGTCCATCAGCGATATCCGCCCCAATCCTTATCAGCCCCGGCATGAGTTTGACCCGGTAAAGCTGGCGGAGCTGACGGAATCCATTAAGGAACACGGCGTGCTCCAACCCGTCCTGGTCAGGCGCGTCGAGGGCGGCTACGAATTAATCGCGGGTGAACGGCGCCTGCGTGCCGCGGAACTGGCCGGGCTGGCGAAAATCCCGGCCGTCATTCGCGATCTTACCGACGTGGCCATGATGGAAGTGGCCCTGGTGGAGAACTTGCAGAGGGAAGACCTCAATCCCATGGATGAGGCCGAGGCCTATCGACGGCTGGTGGAAGAATTCCATTTGACGCAGGAGGACGTGGCCCAACGGGTGGGCAAGAGCCGTTCGGCCGTGGCCAATATCCTGCGCCTACTCAACCTGCCGCGCACCGTCCAGGCCGATCTTGGTGCCGGCCGGAGCACGGTGGGACACGCCAGGGCCATCCTGGGGCTGAAGAGCGAGGAAGAGCAACTGGCTATCTGGAAAGACATAATGGAGGGCAACCTTTCGGTGCGGGAGACCGAGAATCTCGTCCGACGGCGGGCGGAAAAGACTGTTCCACGTGAAACCCTACCGCGGCGTTCCGCGGCCGAGCCGCCCGATCCGAACCTGCGCGCGGCGGAGGAGGAGATGCGCAGGGCCCTGGGCACCAAGGTACGTATTCATCGCGCGGGGGAGAGCGGGCGTATCGAGATCGAATTTTATTCCCAGGAAGACCTCACGCGCATCCTCGAGACGATCACCCTCAAGGGTGCGCGTTCCACGTGAAACGGAGGTTACGGCTTGGATCGGGACAGGCTCCTTGCGCTATTGACACGGGTGGCCGCGGGCGAGGTTGAGCCGGGGCAGGCCCTAGACCAGCTCGCCATGGCGCCTTACGAGGATCTTGGCTTTGCCAAGGTTGACCATCATCGGACTTTGCGCCAGGGAGAGGCCGAGGTCGTGTACTGCCCGGGCAAGACCCCCGGTCAGGTTGCGTCCATCATGGCGAGCCTGGCAAAGGGTGATGGCAACATCCTGGCTACACGCGCGAGCGAGGAGGTCTATCGGGCGGTTCGTGAGACGCTGCCCCAGGCCGAGTACTCGACGCAGGCTGGGATGGTTTACCTCCGGCGCCGCCCGGAGTGGACCAAGGGCGAGGTCTGTGTGGTCTCGGCAGGCACGGCCGACGCGCGCGTAGCGGAGGAAGCCGCCCTGACCGCGACACTCATGGGCAGCACCACGCACAGGGTGTACGATGTCGGCGTGGCAGGCCTCCACCGCCTGCTCAACCAGCGGGATTTGCTCCTGCGGGCGCGCGTGGTGGTTGTCGTCGCGGGCATGGAAGGCGCCCTGGCTAGCGTGGTGGGCGGCCTTGTGCACCGCCCGGTGGTCGCCGTGCCGACCAGCGTGGGGTATGGGGCGAGTTTCGCCGGCCTGGCGGCCCTGCTTTCCATGCTCAACAGCTGCGCGAGCGGCGTGGGTGTGGTCAATATCGACAACGGCTTTGGTGCCGGGGTGCTAGCCCACCGCATAAACCGTATGGGGGAACAGAGTTGCGGGTAGCTTATCTCGACGCGTCCGCCGGCATCAGCGGCGACATGTTGCTTGGCGCCCTGGTGGATGCGGGTCTGGGACTGGCGGGACTCGAGCACGAGTTGGACGGCCTGGGGATGTCCGGTTATACCCTGGCAGTGGAGGAAACCCGCCGGGCCGGCTTGCGCGCCTGCAGGGTGCATGTGCGCCTGACGGCCGCGCACGAGCACGCGCGGAGGCTCGCCGATATCCTCGATGTAATCCAGGGCTCCAAACTGGCCAAAGCGGTTAAAGCAGCGGCCTGCCGGGTCTTTAACCGGTTGGTGGAGGCGGAGGCCAGAGCGCATGGGGTTGCAGTCGAGGAAACCCATCTCCACGAGGCCGGCGCCATCGACGCCATCGTCGACGTGGTCGGCGGCGTGGCGGGCCTGGCGGCCCTGGGCGTGGAAAAACTGGTTTGCTCGCCGCTCAGGCTGGGATTCGGGACTGTGCGCTGCGCCCACGGGCTGCTGCCGGTGCCCGCGCCGGCTGTGGCGGAGTTGGTCAAGGGTTTGCCTGTTTATGCAGGCGAGGTCGAGGGTGAGATGGTCACCCCCACGGGCGCCGCGCTCGCCGCCACGCTGGCGGAGTCGTTCGGCCCCATGCCGGCCATGGTGCCGGAGGCCGTGGGTCACGGCGCGGGCGCGGCCGAGAGGCCCCTGCCCAATATCCTCCGCCTTTTCCTGGGCCGGGAGGCTGCCGCCGGAGAGGCGGGCCAGGCCGAGCTTACCGTGATCGAGGCCAACATAGATGATATGAACCCGGAGTTCTACGAATACCTCTGCTCCCGCCTGCGCGGCGCGGGAGCCCTGGATACGTGGTTGATTCCCCTACAGATGAAGAAGGGCCGGCCCGGGACGATGCTCGGCCTGCTGGCGGAGAACGAGGCGGCGCCCGCGTTACGGGAGATCATCTTCCGCGAAAGCACCACGCTCGGCCTCCGCGAGCGGCGCATAATGCGCTACGCCCTGGCCCGGGAAACCGTGCAGGTTTCGTTGGACGGACGGCCGGTGGCCGTCAAGGTAGGGCGCGACGGTGAACGGATCCTTCAACTGGCGCCCGAGTACGAAGACTGCGCCCGTCTCGCCGCGGAATTGCGCATGCCGTTAAAGGATGTCTACCGGCGCGCCCTGGCCGCGGCCGGGCAACAGCTCGCCGGTGAGGCCTGACCGGATAGCCCGCGGATCCACCGGGGAGGAGTAAGGTGTCTGTGCAGGCTCACGCCTACCTTCACGAAAGCACGTACGGGAGTTTTAACCCGAGCGGATTTCATGCATCCAGTAGGCCGATTGGGGGTGGCGGTCTTGACGGCCATCATCGCTTCGTATCGCGCTTTCGTACAGGAAAACGAGGTTTTGCTCCTGACGCTCGTCATGCTGCTCTTGTTCTCGGCGGCCGTTTTCTTCATCCTGGCTTCGTTGCGCTTGCGCAACCTGCGCATCCTCTACCAATCCGCCCGCGCCAGGCATGACCTGGGGACCTTGGACGAGATGCTGCTGCATCAGGCCGAGGTCGAAGCCGACCTGGATAAGCGGGTGGCGGCTCTAGAGGCCGCGGCGGCCGCCGAGAAAGAGGCCGGCATGTTACATCTGCAACACTGCGCCCTGCAGAGATACCGGGCCTTCAAAGACGTCGGCGGGGATCAGAGTTTTTCCCTCGTTCTCTTGGACGGGCATGGCGACGGTGTTATCCTTACCAGCATATACGGGCGCGAGGAGTCGAGGATCTTTGCCAAGCAGGTGGTGGCGGGGGCGTCGACTCACCCGCTCTCCGAGGAGGAACGGCGGGTTTTGATGGCGGCCAAAGAAGATTTTGCCGTAAAGCGGCAGGATATATCACAAAGAACGGCGAAATGGTGAGATCCACTTTAGCCTGAGGGGGGTTGCCAGGTGCGGCGCCGGCTCCGACGCCTCGTCAACGGTATCGGGCACTGGGGATTCACGCTCATGATCGTGCCCAAGCGCGGGGGAGTGCGACGCGTGGTCGTGCCTTGGCTCGGGGTGATCGCTATCGTGGCGGCGATGGGCACGGTATGTTATTTCATCGGTTACTACCCTTACGCCCAAGGCCGTAACCGCAGCAATCTCGCCAGGATAAGGTGCCTGGAGGCGGAGAACCAGCGCCTGGAGAAGGAGAACAACCAGCTTCAGCCGGCGCTCAGGCGCAGCCGGCAGGTGGAAACGTTGGTCAACCGTTACAATGCCGAGGTCGCAGGCCTCAGGGACGCGTTCCGGTCCGTGCAGCGCAAATCCCCGCAGCGCCTCACGAGCCGCGGCGGGTTCCGCCGCCCTCCCCTGTACCGGCTGCCTGAACCCGTTGTTTCACCTAATGATGGCCAGATATCCCTCCTGGCCACGGTGGAGAGCAATACGGCCTCCCTCTCCGCCGAGTTGGAACGCCGGCTGGCCGAGATCCAAGAATTCAAAGCCGATCTCCTGGCATACGAGCACCTGCTCGATCATACGCCCAATCATTGGCCGATCAGCGGCCGGTTGACTTCCTGGTTCGGTTACCGCCGCGATCCGCTCACGCGGTACAGCCGCATGCACGGGGGTATCGATCTTGCGGCCAAGACGGGGTCGGCGGTAAGAGCGGCCGCGCACGGTACGGTAAAGGCGGCCGGCTATCGCAGCGGCTACGGCTGGACGATCGTCATCAGTCATGGGTACGGTTACGAGACTCTTTACGGGCACAATAGCATCCTCCTCGTCAGAGCGGGCCAAATCGTTAAGAAGGGGCAGCTCATCGCCAGATCGGGCAGCTCGGGCAGGAGCACAGGTCCGCACCTGCATTTTGAGATCCGGCTGTATGGCAAGAGGATCAATCCGTTGACCGTCTTGCGTTGAGGGTCGGATCCCGGGGTCATTTCCGAATTTCCGAGTTCTTGTGATTTCGCTGGTGGACCGGTTGTAAAGTGTATTGATGACGAAGGGGGATACCGATGGGCGGCAAAGAAAAGAACGGCAAGGGTATGGATACCATCATCGGCTCGGACACGAGCATGCGCGGCACCCTGGATGCCGAGGGCGTGGTCAGGATCGACGGGCGTTTTGAGGGGGACATCACGACTGCCGCCGATCTCTATATCGGCGAGAGCGGACACGTCCAAGGGACGATCGTTGCCAGGAACATCACGGTGGCAGGGCATTTGCAGGGCAAGGTCGAAGCGCGCGGCCGCCTGGAACTCTTGCCCAGCGCCAACGTACAGGGCGAGATCAGGATGACTCTGCTCGTGGTGGAGGAGGGCGCATACCTCCAGGGAAACTGCGAGGCTCTTCCCAGGGGCGATCTCAAGGAACGCGGCAAGGCGCTCAAGGTTGAGACCCCGCCGCCGGCCAAATCGTAAA
>JBLNBS010000074.1:0-6061 GCA_050260175.1 Patescibacteria group bacterium
TCATGGCCACGGACAAGCGCGGCATCTCCTCCGTGGGCCTTGCCAACCGGCTCGGCATCTCGCAAAAGAAGGCCTGGTACATGCTGCACAAGCTCCGCCGCGCCATGGCGGTGCGGAACGGACGCTACAAGCTCGACGGCCTGGTGGAGCTGGACGAGAGCTTCTTTGGCGAGCCGCGGGAGGGCGGGCGCATCGTCCGCGGCGCAAGGAAGATGAAGGTCCTGGCCGGCCTCTCGCGGGATGCGCGCGGCAGGCCGCGGCATCTCAGGCTCATCGTCCTGCCGCGTATGGACAGGGCCCATCTCGAGCCGGCGGTCGCCGGGATGGTCGCATCAAACGCCGCGATCGAGACCGACCGCCTGCGCTGTTACGCTGGGCTCGGCGCCGGTGGTTACCGGCATTACGCGATCGCCAAGCCGGAGCGCGACGAACGGAGCTGGCTGCGCACGGCGCTCTCGAACGCCAGGGCGCTGATCGGGGGCACGCACCACGGGCTCGGTGCGGACGGCCGGCATCTCCAGGCCTATCTGGACGAGTTCGCCTACCGCTTCAACCGCCGGCACCGGCCGGATACGATCTTCGACCATTGCGTGGCGGCGGTGGCGGCCTGTCCGCCCTGGACCTGGCGCGAGATCACGGGCGGCGGAGGATACGCCGGGAAAGCCCAGCACCGGGCGGCGTAGGGGGTGCCTGAGTAAAGGGGATACTCAATAAACCACGGATTCATACGAATCGTGTCAGGATCGTCCCCACGATCAGCCCCATCGCCGTCCCGCCCCAAGCCGCGAAGCGCCCCCCGGCCTGCTCGCTCGCTGGCAAGAGCTCCTTGATCACCACAAAGAACATGGCGCCGCCGGCAAAGGCCAGGGCCGACGAGACCGCGGGGGAGGAAAGCCGGCCGAAGAAACCCCCGATCCCCGCGCCGAGGCCCATGGGCACCTCCACCAGCACCAGGGCGAGGATTACGCGGCGCCAACTTGCGTGCCCCATACGCAGCGTAGTGGCCATGATGGTCCCCTCGGGAATGTTATGCAAGCACATGAGCAGGGCAAGGCCCAGCCATCCCGCAGGAGAGGTCGAGGCGGTATAGGCGGTGCCGAGGGCCACACCCTCGGGAAAGTTGTGCGTGCCGATGCCGAGGCCGATGAGGAGCCCTGTCATGGCCAGGCGGGATAGTCTGCCGCCCAGACCCGGGATGGCGGGCAAAATCCGATCGAAGGCCCCGATCAGCATGACCCCGAGACCCGTGCCGGCCGCCGTATAGAGCGCGCCGCCGTGATGCCAGGCCTCCGGCCACAGGTCGAAAAAGACCACGGCCAGCATGATGCCGCCCGAGAGGCCGAGGAGCAGGGCCTGGCTCAGGCGTGAAGGCCGTAGCCAGGCCAGGGCGAGGCCGCCGCCACAGATGGTGCCCGCCAAACCCACCACGAAGCCCACCAGGGCGGCCAGAACTACCCGCGCCACAAAGCATCGCCCGCCCTTCGCCCAAAAGATCCTATTAGGGGCCGGGGGCGGGATATGTACCCGTACCGTGCGGGGAGACTAAGTCATCGCGAAAAACGCGGCCCCCCGCTTACGCAACCGGCGTGCGGGAAAAGGCGGCCGGCGCGGGGAGTGAATGGCGTCAAAGTAAAACCGGTACCGTTATTGATGGCTGCCGCGGCCGGTTCGCTCATGGCGGTGCAGGGCGCGTTCAACAGCCTGCTCGCCAAGGCCATCGGCCTGCCCCGGACCACCCTGCTCGTCCACGTCCTGGGAACCCTGGCCGCCGGCGTGCTCGTATTGCTGCCGTGGCGCGACGGGGGATCGTTCGGCCGGCTCGGGGAATCCCCCTGGTACACGCTGCTCGGCGGCCCCATCGGCGTGGGCATCGTCCTGCTCGTGGCCGCCAGCATCGCCAGGACAGGGGCCGGCGCGGCCACCACAGCGATCATCGTGGCCCAGCTCCTGACGGCTTACCTCCTGGACCATTTCGGCCTCTTCGGCCTCGCGCGCCTGCCCTTTGATCTCTGGAAGGCGGCCGGTATCGGGTTGATCGCGGCCGGGGGGTGGCTGCTCTTATGTTAGGCCGGACAGAAACATGGGGATCATCGCCGGCGGCCGGGCACCCGGGAGGATGGCCACGTCCTTAAGGCCGGCTTCCCTGCGCACAAAGACCGCGGCGCCCGGAAAGGCGCGTAGAGGGACGGCCGCAGCCGCTGTCCTCGCCCTGCTTCAGGTTGTACCGGCGCCGGATGTCCCGGGGATGGCGAGCTGCCCTTTCTTGGAATGCTTGGTGATGGCCACAGCCATGCCTCTTTGACTTACCCCGCCAATATCTTGCTTATAGTAGTCGTAAGACTAAGCTCTGCAAAGTCGAGGGATTACCGGCTGCTTTTCTCCACCTGAAGGCAGAAGAGTCCTGAGACTGATCTTGCGGCGAACTGATGTTCGTGATACAATTTTACCATTATAAAAGACAAGCCGCTGGAGGTCGGGCCGGTGCTGACCATGGACACGATGGCAAAGATCCAGGTGCTCGCCGGCGCTGCGCGCTATGACGCCTCCTGCGCTTCGAGCGGCGGCAAGCGCAAGAACGACGGCGGCCTGGGCAACTCTGCCGCGGCCCGTATGGGCATCTGCCACAGCTGGGCTGCGGATGGGCGTTGCGTCTCGCTGCTAAAGGTCCTCTTTTCCAACCATTGCCTCTTTGACTGCGCCTATTGCGCCAACCGCCGGAGCAACGACATCCCCAGGGCCTCCTTTACCGTGCGGGAACTCGTGGATCTGACCATCGGCTTCTACCGGCGGAACTATATCGAGGGTCTCTTCTTGAGCACGGGGGTGTTCGCGAGCCCGGACACGACCATGGAGGCCCTGCTCCAAGTGGCGCGGACTCTCCGTCTGGACGAGAGGTTCAACGGTTATATCCACTTGAAGGTCATCCCCGGTGCCAGCCCGGATCTGATCCGTCAGGCCGGGTTCTATGCCGATCGGCTCAGCGTCAATATCGAGCTCGCCACGGAGGATTGCCTGCGCGCCCTGGCGCCGGGCAAGACGAGGGACACGATCCTAAAGCCCATGGCCTATATCGGCAGCTCGATCGCGGCGCACCGGGAGGAGGAAAAGATCTTCCGGCACGCGCCGATGTATGTGCCGGCCGGGCAGAGCACCCAGCTCATCGTGGGCGCGGCGCCGGAGTCGGATCGGCAGATCATCACCTTGGCCGAGCAGCTCTACCGCCGGGTCAATCTGCGACGGGTTTATTATTCCGCCTATATCCCCGTCAACGAGCGCGGCCTCGCGCCGGGCGAAGCCCCGCCGCCCTTCAGGAGGGAGCATCGGATCTACCAGGCCGACTGGCTCCTGCGTTTCTACGGCTTCAAGGCGGACGAGATCTTCGCACCCGATGACCCTTTTCTCTCCCTCGAGCTCGAGCCCAAGACCGCATGGGCGCTGCGCCATCCCGAGCGGTTTCCCGTGGAGATCAACCGGGCGGACCTGCCGCTCCTGCTTAGGACACCAGGCATCGGACTCGTCAGCGCGCGCCGCATCGTCGAGGCCAGGCGCCGCGGGCAGATCCGGCCCGAGGACCTTCCTGGCCTCGGCGTGGTGATGAAAAGGGCCAAGTACTTCATTACCTGCCGGGGCAAGGCCTTTGAACGCCTGGAGGAGCCCGCCGCCATCCGCGCCCGGCTGCTGGTGGGCGGCGGGGATCATCACACCGGTGGTTACCGGCAACTGAGCCTGTTCTAGGGGGTCGGAGCTATCATCACCTTCGTCTACGATGGCACACCCATAGGCCTGGCCAACGCCGTCGCGGCGGCGCTGGCCCTAGACGGTGAAACGGATGTCGGCGCATCGATCGCCGCTGCGGATGCATTCCGCCCCAATCTTTTTTACGAGGCCCGCCGTGTCCAAACGGACTATCCCGCCGCTCTGGCCTTTTGGCGTGTCTTGGCGGGGCGCCTCCCGGCGGACTCCTTTACCGAGGTCTTCACGTGCTTTTTCGCGGGCGAGCACGGCTTTGAGGACACGCTCCTGCGCTATCTCCGGCTGCTCCTGGCCACGGGGGGCCGGGCCGCGGAAAACTGGACCGACGAAACGGTGCGGCGCATCCACAAGCTCGGCGGCCGCATCGGCTACGAGATCCACCGCCTGCACGGCTTCGTCCGCTTCCAGCGCCTACCCGACGGGCTCTATTACGCCCGGGTGACGCCCGATCACCCCATTCTGCCCCTTTTGGCCCCGCATTTCACGGCCCGTTTTGCGGACCAGCGCTGGCTGATCCACGACCTCAGGCGCAATGCCGGCGTGTACTACGACGGCGCGCACTGGCACTTTCTACCGGAGGTGGCGTTTCCCACCGCGCCGGAGCATGCCCTGGCCGCATGCGATCCCTTCGAAGAGCTCTGCCAGGCGATTTGGCGGGAGTATCACGGCACAATCGCCATCAGCGAGCGGACCAATCCCAGGCTCCAAAAGCAGCGGATGCCCGTGCGGTATTGGGGGAACATGACGGAGATGCGGGATTAGAAAGGTTTGCCTTTTGTACCGCCCGGCGAAAAGCTCGGCCAAGTCATAAGTATGATTGCCCTTGGCAAGCTCCGCGGCCAGGTTGAAGGTGATCGCCCGCGTGAAGTCACGCCGGTATATGGCCAGACCTTGTGGATAATCTCCGTCAACTGTTCTTTGGCAAAGGAGATTCGATCTTTCCGTGTCATGGTGGGGAGCTCGGCTTGCCCCACTTTGTTATGAAAGGCAAAAGATTCCACGTATCTTTCCAGCTTTAGCGCACTGATGATGGTTCCGCCGATGACGGCTAGCACGATCCCGACCAGCACATACGCGATGGCGATCCTCCAATTAAAAATGCTGGCCAATAATAGGACGGAAGCCAAGTCGACCAAAGGGGATGAAATCAGGAAAGAGAAGGTCACGCCAATGGGCAGTCCGGCACTGGTAAAGCCGATAAAGAGGGGTATTGATGAGCATGAGCAAAAGGGAGTAACTGTCCCCAATAAGGCGCTGAGGGTATTGGCTCCGATTCCGTGGAACCGTCCTAGGATCGCGCGGGTCCGTTCCGGCGGGAAATAGCTCTGGAGATAGGAAATGCCGAAGATGAGCACGGAGATGCCTTTTCCAGCTTGACGCAGTTGGCGCATCCCGGACCCAGCACTTTGATCTCCATCGTCATTCCCCCATGTTTATTTTCCCAGCTCAGACCCTGAGGGTCCGAACTCGAACTCTGACCTCCTTGCCTTCATGATCGCCACCAGGCTCAGCATGACCGGCACCTCGGTGAGCACCCCCACGACCGTAGCCAGCGCCGCGCCGGAATTCATGCCGTAGAGTACCAGCGCCGTGGCGACCGACAGCTCGAAGAAGTTGCTGGCGCCGATCACCGTGGCGGATACGGCTTCATTATAGGTACTTTGAGCCAACGCGCCCCGAGATACCCGATCCCAAAGATAAGGTGGGTCTGTAGCGTGAGCGGGATGGCGATGAGGAGGATATGCAGGGGATGCGCCAGGATCTTCTCGCCCTGGAAGATGAAGATCAGGACGAGCGTGACGAGGAGTCCGATCTGAGCCACGGGTTCCAGGGGGCGGATGAGAACAAGCCCCACGCCAGTGACTAAGGAGAGGCGGTCAGGTTGGCCGTCAGCCGAACCTCTTATATGTATTCTCAGGCCAATCTCTTCATCATGCCTCGATCCGTCGGCAGCCGGCCTGCCGGGAGTAAATATCTATCCCGGCAGGAGAGGCAGGGGGCCGCGTGGAAGATACGAGGGCAAAAACCCAACACTGACTTGGGAGGCGGCGCGCATGAAGGAGACCACCCTGGGCGTGATCGTGGGCAACCGGGGCTTTTTCCCGGACCATCTCTGCGAGACCGGGCGGCGCAAGATCCTGGAGGTCCTGGCGGCGGAGGGGATCAGGGCCGTGGCCCTGGGCCCCGAGGAGACCAAGTTCGGCTCCGTCGAAAGCCTGGCGGACGCCCACAAGTGCGCGGAGCTCTTCAAACGGCACCGCGACGAGATCGACGGCATCCTCGTCACCCTGCCCAATTTCGGCGACGA
>JBLNBS010000075.1:0-17142 GCA_050260175.1 Patescibacteria group bacterium
GACGACCTATATCACCGTCTTTGTCATCTTCGGTTCCTTCCTGCAACACTCCGGCGCCGTGAAAACCTCGATTACCTGCGCTCGGTCCATGCGGCGCTGGCGGATCTCACTCCCGCCAAACTCGCCAGGAACCTCGGGATTCCCCTCCATCAAGGCGCTCTGGATTTTTACCAGGAAGTAGGCTTGATCAAACCTTAGGGGCACGCAGGCACGGGCGCCCATTCCGCTCACCTTTGCGTACCCCCCTCCCCTTCCTGAGGCCTGTGCCGGATGGGGCTAAAAATCGCTCCGGTCTCGGCGGCCTGAAGACCGCCGCTACTGCCTGGGAAGGGCTTACGGCCCTGAGAACGGACTCCGGGTAGCCCGAAGGGCTTCCCAAGGTGTAGCGTCGTCCTTTTAGGGCGCCGTAGAGGTTCGGCAAGCCTTTTTGGCACAGGCCTCTTCCCCCCGCGGGAGGGCGGAGGCAAAGGGCGACGGGGGTGGAATCACGTCTATAGCTCCCATCCCTGGATGCCGATCCTTGGTATATGGGTTCGGCCCTGCAGGCGATGCCCAAGTCGCTTCATGTCGGAAAATGCATCTTTCGCCCATCTTTAAACCCTTTTTCATGTTTATCGGCAGGAATAAGAGGCGGTTGCGCGAAAGATACCGTTACAGCGGGCATGAAGCGAAGCGGATTAACCGGATACAAGTGGTAATTTATTATCATGCGTGACGCGTACCGCCGCTTGCCCCGCCGCCACGGCCGGGCGGGCTTTTAGTGACGGAGGGGCGCCTGGCACTGGTAGCCGGGATTACCGAAGATCCCGCGCATCTCTCTTTGGCCCGGATCATGCGGCGCCCGTGTCCCGTGAGCGCGAACTGACTCGGAGCTTGGCGGAACGGAACATGGCAGGAGGAATGGTTCCGTTCCCTAAAAGGGGAAAGGTGAGATGGGCGGCCTGAGCGAGCTCAAGCTCCTGCCATTTGAACCCGGGGATGGGGACGCCGCCGCGTGCGAACTGGAAATCGCCGCCGCCATGGACAGCGCCTCGGCCCTGCGCTGGCCGCTACGGCAGATTGGCTGGGGGCAACGCAACTGCCTGCAACTCACCCTCAAGCGGTGCTTCGACCTCATGGCCGCCGCCCTGGGCTTGCTTGTCCTTCTACCGTTCCTGCTCGTTCTGGCCTGCATCATCAGGATCGATACCTCCGGGCCCGTGCTCTACCGGCAAAAGCGGGTCGGGGTCGGCGGCCGGGAATTCTGCCTCTACAAGCTGCGCACCATGACAACGGATGCGGAAAAGAACGGCCCCTGCTGGGCTGAACCTGCCGATCCGCGCGTCACGCGCATCGGTAAGTTCCTGCGCCGCCATCGCCTGGACGAGCTGCCGCAGCTCTGGAACGTTCTCCGCGGGGACATGAGCCTCGTCGGTCCGCGCCCGGAACGCATGTGTTTCATCCTGCAGTTCATGCGGGAAAACCCCAATTTCCTGCTCCGCCTCACCATGAGGCCGGGCATTACGGGCCTCGCGCAGGTGAACGGGGGGTACGACCTGTCACCGGACGAAAAGGCCGTCCTCGACATGGACTATATCTACAATTTTTCACTCGCCCGGGACCTGCGCATCATCCTCAAGACCCCGCGCGTCGTCCTCCGAGGCGACGGGGCGCATTGAGCCCAGCCTGCCGGAAAGGCGAGACCGCTGCCGTCTTGCGCAAAAAAGCGCGGCCGATCTCATCGGTCGCCTGCGCGTACTAGCCCTGGTGTCATGCACCGCAAGCTCACACCATTCCCGGGTTGCATGGCATCATATATACAGCTTCATAACCTTCTCTGGGAGTGTGTCTCCTGACAAGCAAAACCCTGACCACGGTTGGAGACGATCCACCAGCCGAAACCAGGCTGCAACGCGCGGGCTGGTACGCGGCTTTTGGGCTCATCCCCTTCGGCAGCTCATTGCCCGGCCTCCTGATCCTCCTCGCCGACTGCATCCGAGGCTTGTGCAACCGGAGCCGTGATCTTTATCCGCGGCTTACCCCGCCCCTGGCCCGCTGGGCCAACCGGCTGATGCTAGCTTTCCTGTTCTCCATCCTGTTGAGCAGCGCATTCTCGACCATGCCGGTGCTGTCGTTCGCCGCCGATATCGGTTTCTTTCTCATCATCATCGGCCTTTTCCGGGGTGCCATCGACCTCGGCCGCCTGGGGCCGGAGCACCTCTGCCGCCATTACCTGCCGCTCACAGTCCATGCCGGCGCGGCCGCCTGCGTCATAGGCCTGATTAGGTTCGGGGTGGTGCGCCTCATCCTGCACGATGAGAAATTCCGCGCCGTGAATCTCTTCACGGGATGCAACGCCTTTGGCACGACCCTGATTCTCGTGGGCGGGCTCGGCCTCGCATGCCTGATCTGGCGCGGCGGCAGGTGGAAACGCCTGGCCCCGCCCTTCCTCGGCCTCGTCTGTTTCACCCTGCTCTGGACCGGTTCGCGCGGGGCCTGGCTCGGGTTTTCCGGTATGCTGGCCGCACTCTGCCTTTTCCGGCGAAAACTCCTCCTCATCTTGTTGGTCGTGCTCATGATCACGGGCCTTTTTCTCCTCATCTCACCTCCCTTACGGGAGCGTTTTCTCTCTCTCAACCAGGACGGATTCCGCGTCTCGATTTGGCGTTCGTCGCTCAACCTGATTCGCGACAATCCCATACTCGGGGTGGGTACCGGGGTATATCCTCTGGTAATCAAGCGATACGCGGTTGGTGTCGCGTCCAAAAGGGAGAGCATATCTTTCGCGCATAATATTTTCCTCGAGGCTTGGGCCGAATTCGGCCTGGTTGGGCTCATCACCTTCACCGCCTTTCTCCTGACGATCTTTTTCCTGAGCTTTGCCCTGGCCCGCACCGGCAATCCGCTGTATCAAGGTATCTTTGCCGTGCTTCTTGGCATCGTCCTGCACCAGCAGTTCGATGGCACGATCCTGAGCTTCGGGTTTGGCGGGGCGTTCTGGATCTTGCTCGGCCTGGTGATCGGGTTCTATGCTTACGAATTCACAAAAAGGTCGAGCCAGACGCCAAAGAACGAAACCGCGTAGTCCGAAACCAGGCAGGTTTTCCAGGCGCCAAGGCCGCAACGAGCTTGGGGTGGAGCACCGTGACAATCCTGGCCGTACTGTTCTGGCTGGCGCTTACAGCCCTTCTGTATGTGTCTTTCGGCTACCCCCTGCTCCTATCCCTCCTGGCTGGACTGGTACGACCGGCGGACCGGCCGCGGGAGGCGGCGACCTGGCCCGCGGTGACGCTCGCCATCGCGGCCTACAACGAGGAGACGGCGATTCGCGACAAGCTCGAGAACAGCCTGCGCCTGGACTATCCAGGCGAAAAGCTCGAAATCGTCGTTTTTTCCGATGCCTCCACGGACGAGACCGAGGAAATAGTCAGGACTTACGCCAACCGCGGCATCAGACTGTTACGCATCGAGGGGCGCCGGGGAAAGACATTCTGCCAGAACGAGACGGTAAAGATCTGCACGGGCGAGATCGTCGTCTTTTCCGATGCGAACAGCATGTATGAACCTACGGCGCTCAAGGCGTTGATCCGGCATTTTACCGATCGTCGCGTGGGTTGCGTCTCAGGCGAGCTCAGGTACCGCGACGGGGCGGGCGGGGTCAAGGGCGAACGCGCTTACTGGCATTACGAACTCATGCTCAAAAGGCTCGAGAGCCTCACCTCCTCCCCGGTGGGCGCCAACGGGGCGATCTACGCCATACGCAAGGACTTATACCAACCTTTGCGGCCGGATGTAATCAGCGACTTCGCCGCCCCCCTCCTGATCGTGCGCCGGGGATACCGCGTGGTGCACGAAAGAGAGGCCATCGCCTGGGAGGACACGGCCCCCAGCCCGGAGGCGGAACGGAAAAGAAGGGTGCGCATCGTGGCCCGGACCGTCCACAGCTTCCTCAGGCAGCCGGGCATGATCTCCCTGCTCAATCCGTTCCGCCACGGTTTCTTTGCCGTGCAGATCTGGTCGCATCGCGTGCTGCGCTGGTGGTCGGGCATGTTCATGCTGCTCCTCCTGGCGCTGAACATCATCCTCTGCAAAGAGGGGTTTCTGTATCGAGCCCTGCTTGGCGCCCAGGCGGTTTTTTACGCCCTGGCCCTCTGGGGTTTCCTCGCCGGGCTGCGTAGGGCTCGCCAGGTGCCGAAACTGCCGCATCTCGCCTATTACTTCTGCCTGTCCTGCTGGGCCATGCTCCTGGGTTTTGCCCGCGGCGTGCTGGGCGCGGCGCCGGCGGCCTGGGTGCCGTCGCGCCGGGAATAGGATGGCCGGGCGGATCTTGGCTACCGCGGTTCAACCGCCTCCGCCTTCATCCCCGCCTTTGCTCGCCAAACCGGGTTTTGGTCCGCCTTAGGGGATTCACGCCCGCCCGAGGCGCCGAGGGACGGATTCCCCCCTGTGAACGCTGAGAATCCTGTGTTAAAATAGGAGAAACAGGCAACGGGCGCCAGGAATGCGAAGTCTGGGGGAAGGATGCTTGTCCGGACCACGCCCCATAGTGTCCGTGATTATCCCGAGCTACAATACACGCGGCCTACTCGCGCAATGCCTTGCTTCCATCGGCGCGGGCATGTGCGCCGGCGATGGCGCGCCGCTCGCCCATGAAACGATCGTCGTTGACAACGGTTCGACGGACGGTACCGCGGCGATGGTGGCGTTGGACTTTCCGGCCGCCGGGCTGATCGCCAATCCCGGCAACGAGGGCTATGCCCGGGCCATGAACCGCGGCGCCCGCTACGCCTCGGGACGGTTCCTCCTGGCGAGCAACGCGGATGTCGTCTATCCCCGGGGAAGCATCGCCGGCATGGTTCGCTGGCTGGAGAGCAACCCGCGCACGGGGATCGCAGGTCCCCAGCTTATTTTTCCCAGCGGCGCCTGGCAGCGCAGCCACCAGATTGTCCCCGGCGTGGCAGGCGCCGTGCTCGATCTCCTTTGGCTCACGACACTCAAGAACACCCTGTATGGGTTGGCGTGGAAACGGCGGCCCCCGGCCAGGCCGCGCGCGGTGAACGTGGGTTACCTGGCCGGAGCGGCGATGCTGATTCGCCGCGACGCATGGGACAGGGTGGGCGGGTTTGATGAGTCATTCTTTTTCTATGCAGAGGATGCCGATCTCTGCCACAGGGTAAAGGCGGCGGGATACAACGTTTCGTTCCTCCCGCATATCACCGTGATCCATGCGCGGGGGGCGTCGTCGCGGCTTTTGGGGCGGGCCGGGGCGGCCAGGCTGCAGTTAAAAGCGAAACTCCTCTTCGTGCGCAAGCATAGGGGCGGGCGCCGCGCAGCCGTCTACCGGCGCCTGGTCCATCTCTATGCGCTGGAGAGGATCCTTTTTACCAAGTTATGCCTGTTATACCTCGGGAAAAGATGTCCGCGCGCGCTCATCGAGTCGCATGAGCATTTCCACGCGCTCTATCATGCGTCCCGCGCGGGAATGACCGAGCCTGAACCCGGCGAGGGTCTTGCATGAGCGAGCACGGCACGGTCGCCCTCCTGGCCTCCAGGCCTCCGGATCCCAGGCTGCTGAGGCGCATGTCCTCCCTAGCCGGTTCTTATCATGTCGTGCTGGTCTACTGGGACAGGCTGACGGGTATGATCGCCAGGCACGACACGCCCCCCGGGATCCAGGAATGCGCGCTCGCGATAAAGGCCCCAGTCGGCCACTGGCTGCGCAGGCTGCCGATCCTGATCCGCTTTGCCTGCCGGGCCGTGGCCTTGCTGGCCAGGATACGGCCTGGGGCGCTGCATTGCGACCAGTACGACATGTTGATGGTGGGCTGGATCTACAGGGCCGTATGCGACCGCGGAGTCAAACTCGTCTATGAAGTGCCCGATCTGCCGGCTGCCTTGTACGACGAGCGTCTTGCGGCAAGACTCCTGCGCGGTTTTTTGCGCTGGTTGGAAAGATTGGCCTGCAAATCCCTGTCGTTGCTCGTGGTTACCTCGCCACATTTCTATGACGTTCATTATTGCCGGTTTATTTCAGCAAACAAGGTAATTACTCAATTGAATACGCCGATGAGAACCATGTTCGAGTCTTTCATACCGGGAGATCATGATTGTCTCACGATCGGCGCTTTTGGCACAATTAGATACCCCGATCAACTCAAACACCTGATCGAGTCGGTACGTGATAATCGCAAAATAAGAATTATCATTGCAGGCGATGGAAAAAATTACGATCAAATCCGCCTTTATGTCACGGATATTAATAATGTCGAATTCCTGGGACCGTATGATTACGCGCGGGATATCTTGTCCCTGTATGCGCGCGTCGATTGCCTGCACGCCGTCTATGACACTTCCCGGTACAACGTGCGGTTCGCCCTGCCCAACAGATTGTATGAAGCAATCGCCTGCGGCCTGCCCATCATCGTCGCCAAGGGCACGGCGCTCGAGCAATTCGTCAAAAGCGAGGGCATCGGCTTTTCCGTCTCGGATAAGTCGCCGGATGACCTGCGCCGTTTGCTCGGTATGATGCAAGAAGATGCCTCGATCCTTTTGCATGCCAGGGAAAAGATGCGGCGTATCAGAGAAGAATACTTCTTCGAAAACCAGCAGGACGCCTTTAGAAAGAAATACGCCGGGATACTGGGCTAAACTCGGGGTGATGGTTTGCGCCGGCTTATTCACAGGATCGGCAAGGCTTTCAGGCACCCGAGCCTGGTCCCGCCGTACCTGCGCAGGCAATGCGGCCGACTCCTGCATGCGCTCGGTGACAGGGATTGGGCTCCCTATCCCGGCAATGTCAAGCTGTACATCAATAATCGCATCAGAGGCCGGGGTGTTCATGGGTTGGCCATGGAGGGTCTGGAGCAACTCGGAGCGTATAGGACCAAGGCAAAGCCCGTCAGGATCGGCGCCGGTTTTTGCATCAACGATCTCAACTGCCATTGCCTGGCTGATTTCGCGGCCTCGCTCCTCGGGCCGGGGTTTCCTTTGCCTGGGAGCATTACCGTGAAAACTGGGTGCAACTTGACGCTCCCAGACATTAATTCCTCCATTCCCGCGAGAGCATGAGGATATTGCTCGAAAGAACAGGGTTCACGTTGACAGACCTGGTCTATGATGCCACCTCCTTTCAATTCTGGGGAAGCGAACAGTACCTGCGGGGCATTCCCCTGCGCGACCGGCGTTCGTATGCCCGCAATCCCGGGCAATCGATCTTCAGAAAAAGGACATCGCCCGTTTTGCCAGGCGCGCCGAGGAGTTGAATGCGCGCGAGGCCGGGGATCAGGCGGTATTCTACCTTTGCCCGGTATAGCATGAGCGAAGCCGAAGACGCAGCCGCCGCGTCCTTGGCGCGCATGGCGATCAGGCGGTTGGACGTCTTTGGAAAGAACGATTTCAACGCGGAGGCGGGTGGTTATCCTGACGATCCTCGTGACAGGCGGCGCGGGCTTTATCGGCAGCAACTTCATCCGCCTCCTGCTCTCGGGCAACGATCTGCCCGCCGTTTCCCGCGTCGTCAACCTGGACAAGCTCACCTACGCCGGCAATCTCGAGAACCTGGCGGAGATCGAGGCCGATCCGCGCTATGTCTTCGTGCGCGGCGACATCTGCGAGGCCGGGGACGTCGAACGGGCCTTGGCCGCGTGCAGCGCCAAGGTCGATGCGATCGTCAATTTGGCGGCCGAGTCCCACGTCGACCGGAGCATCGGGGATCCCGCCGCCTTCCTCCGTACCAATATCCTCGGTACCCAGGTCCTGCTCGATGCGGCGCGCAAACATGGGATCGGCCGGTTCATCCAGGTTTCCACCGACGAGGTCTACGGCTCCCTGGGGCCGGAGGGTGCCTTTCGCGAAGAGACCCCCCTCTCGCCCAATAGCCCTTACTCCGCAAGCAAAGCCGCGGCGGATCTGCTCGTCCTGGCCTATCGCAAGACTTACGGCCTGCCGGTCTCCATCACCAGATGCTCCAACAACTATGGGCCGTATCAATTCCCGGAGAAACTCATCCCCCTCATGATTGCCAACGCCCTGGAGGACAAGCCCCTGCCGGTCTATGGCAACGGGCTGAATGTTCGGGATTGGATACATGTCGAGGATCACTGCCGCGGCATATTGTCAGTGCTGCTCCACGGCCGGTCAGGTGAAGTATACAATTTCGGGGGCCAAGGCGAGCTGACCAACCTGGAGGTGGTCCGCCGGCTCCTTGCCCTCCTCGGCAAGCCCGAGAGCCTGATCCGGTTCGTCGCCGACCGCCCGGGTCACGATTGGCGCTACGCCATGGATTTCAGCAAAGCCCGCCGGGAGCTCGGCTGGACGCCACGGTGGACATTCGCCGAGGGCATCAAGGCCACGGTGGAGTGGTACCTGGCTCACCAGGATTGGACGGCGCGCGTCCGCTCCGGGGCATATCAGGAGTATTACGCGAAGATGTACGACCGGCGCCAGGACTGGGTGAAAGGGGTCAAGGGATCATGAGCCGCATCGTGGCCGTAACCGGCGGGGCCGGGCAGCTCGGGCGGGAATTCGGCCGGCTGCTCGCGCAGTACGGCGTGGAGCACCACCTCCTCGACCTGCCCGACTTTGACCTGACCCGCCACGCGGAGATGGCGCGGGAGATCGCCCGGCGCGGGCCGGATCTCGTCATCCATGCCGCCGCCTTTACCAAGGTCGACGCCTGCGAGACGGAGAAGAAAACCGCCTTTGCCGTGAATGGGGAGGCCACCGCCGCCCTGGCTGGGTTCTGCCGGCGCGCGGGCATCCCCATCGTCTATATCAGCACGGACTTTGTCTTTGACGGGGCCAAGCGCGAGCCCTACCGGACCGACGATGAACCCAACCCCCTCAGCGTATACGGCCTCTCCAAGCTCGCGGGCGAGCGGGGCGTGCTCGATTCCGGCGCGGAGGCGTGGATCGTCAGGACTGCCTGGCTCTACGGGGTGCATGGCTGGAATTTTCCCCGCGCAATCCTACGCCAGGCCGCCCAGGGTACCGTACCGCGCGTGGTGACGGACCAGGTCGGTGCGCCTACCCATGCGGGGGATCTGGCCGCGGCCGTCTGCGCCTTGGCCGGGCTCATGCCGGGCAAGGCGGCCGAGCCGCATGGCGTCTACCATTTCTCCAACCGCGGTTCCTGCAGTTGGTGGGAGTTCGCCCGGGCCGTCCTGGATCTCTCCGGCTGGTTGCGCGCCGCGCCGGAGCTGGAGCCCGCGCGCATCACGGCCGCGGAGTTGGCCCGCCCTGCGCGGCGGCCCGCCTATTCCGTCCTGGATCTCAGCCGAATCGAGGCGGCGGGGATCGCCAACCGGCCCTGGCGAGACGCCCTGGCGGATTTCCTGGCCGAACTCAGGACCTGTTCGCCGGAACTGTTTCCGGACCACGGGGAATTGAAAGCTAGATTGATAGAATTAAATTGACAGGATTAACATGATTAACAGGATTTTTTACCGAAAAGATTAATATAAGTAATTATCAAAAAAACAATTTTACTACCGGCAATGAAATCATATAAATCATGTAAATTATGTCTAATTTATATTTTGTCCCCATAAGCCACGTTAAACGATCTTCTCCAATTCAGGATTTATGGATGATCGAGTGTTTTGCCGTATCTGTTAATCATCGAGCGGGAGGTAAGAACATTGAAAGGCATCGTCCTGGCGGGCGGCACCGGTTCACGGCTCTATCCTCTCACCAAGGTGACGAACAAGCACCTGCTCCCGGTGGGCAGGTATCCCATGATCTACCACCCCATCGGCAAGCTCGCCGAGGCGGGGATCAGGGACATCCTCGTGGTCACGGGCAAGGAACACATGGGCGCCGTCGTCGGCACGCTGGGCAGCGGGCGCGATCTCGGCCTCGAATTGACCTACAGGGTGCAGGATCACGCGGGAGGGATCGCCGAGGCGCTGGGTCTGGCCGAGTCATTCGTGGCCGGAGACAAATGCGTCGTCATCCTGGGCGACAACGTCTTCGAGGACGGCATCGCCCCCCATGTCCGGAATTATGCCGGACGCGAAGGTGCCATGCTGCTCCTGAAGGAGGTTCCCGATCCCGGGCGGTACGGCGTGGCCGAGATCGAGGGGGACAGGATCGTCTCCATCGAGGAAAAACCGGCCCGGCCGAAGAGTCCGTTCTGCGTGACAGGCATCTACATGTACGATCCCGCGGTCTTTGGCGTGATCAGGGGTCTCCGGCCGTCGGCCCGCGGCGAGCTGGAGATCACGGACGTCAACAACGCCTATCTCGCCATGGGCCGCCTGTCATTCGGGATGCTCTCGGGATGGTGGACCGACGCCGGCACGTTCGAGTCGCTGGCGCTGGCGAACAACCTCGCCAAGAATCTTGCCCTGGCTGTGTTTGAAGAACGGAGCCAGGCCGCGGCGCAAGCGGCGGCCGCGCGCGAGGGGGAATGAGGCCATGCCGGTGATCGACGGGGTCAAGGTGAAGCAACTCGTCAGGCACTGCGACGACCGGGGTTTTTTTCAGGAGATCCTGCGCGATGACGACGGCCTGCTCGAACGGTTCGGCCAGGTCTCCATGGCCGTGACCCATCCGGGGGTGATCAAGGCCTTTCACTGGCACGAGCATCAGGACGATCTCTGGTTCTTTCCAACCGGCAGCGCCCAGGCCGTCCTCCACGATCTGCGCCCCGCCTCGCCCACGCGCGGCCGGACGGACGTTTTCTACCCCGGCGAGGACAATCCCCTGCTCATCTTGATCCCGCGCGGCGTGGCCCATGGGTACAGGACCCTCGGCCACAAGCCGGCCGTCATCATCTACCTCACGACGCGGTCCTACGATCCGACCGCTCCGGATGAGAAACGCCTGCCGTATGACGATCCCGCCATCGGCTTTGACTGGACGACCAGGATGCGATAAGCTTCTGTCGATTAGTGTCGAATAATGCATGCGGAGTGCTTTTTTGCGTTTCATGCCGTTTTGCGGCAGGATTTGGCAGAAATCGCTCGAATAGTTTCTAACGAAACATATGGGCGCGGATCCGGGGGAATTCTTGGATGAATAAATGGCATATAATTCCAGGTATCATTGTCATAATCGCGCTCTGCCTGACCCTCCCCCTGCAGGCCGAGGATGACGGCGCGTACCGCCTGGATGCGGGCGACACGATCCTCATCACGGTCTGGGGACATGAGGATCTGCGCACGCAGGCGACGGTCGGCCCGGACGGCCGCATCAGCCTGCCCCTGCTCGGCGAGGTGGACGTCCGCGGCACGACCCTGGCCGAGCTCAGGCAGATGCTGACCGCCAGGTGGGCGGAGTATATCCGCGATCCCCAGGTGACCGTGGCCCTTGCCGCGCGCCGCCAGATCTCGGTCAAAGTTTTCGGCCAAGTCAACAGGCCCGGTTCGTTCCAGGTCTATCCCGATGCCTCCATCGCCGAGCTGATCGCCATGGCGGGCGGCCCCACCAAGAGAGCGGCCCTCGAGGCCGTGCAGGTCCTGCCGGGAGGCGATCCGGACAGGGCCGTCAAGGTCCCGCAGGGCAGGAACGACAAATTCGGCGTGGGAGAAGCCGTGCGCGGCCTGCAACTCTCGGATGGCGACGTCATCTTCGTGCCCGAGACCAGGAAAGTCGACCTGACCCTGATCATCACGATCCTCGGCGGGCTGTTGACGCTCAAGGAACTGCTCTCGTAGCCCGGGCCACATTGTGCGGGGGTGAACCTGTTGCCAGGCGATACCCGGGCGGGATACGGGAACGAGGCCCCCTGGGGCACGAGGATGCGGCGGGTGGGCTGGTATGCGGCTTTCGGGCTCATGCCGTTCGGCAGCAGTATCCCGGCCTTGTTGATCCTGCTCGTCGATCGCGTCCGGGGCGCTGTTAACCGCAGCCAGGAACTATTCCCGAGGCTTTCCGCGCCATTGGCCCGGTGGGCCATCCGGCTGTTGTTGGCTCTCCTGTTCTCGACCATGCTGAGCAGCGCTTTTTCGCCCCGACCCCTCGTGGCCTTCGTCTCCGATCTCGGGTTCCTGCTGGTGCTCTGCGGCATTTTCCACGGCGCGATCGATCTCGGCCGCCTCGGGCCGGAACCGCTGCGCCGCCGTTACCTCCCGCTCATGGTCTGCGCCGGCGCGGCCGCCTGCCTCGCCGCCTTGGCCAGATTCGGGGTCATGCAATACATCGTCCACGACCTGGCATACCGCGCCGCCAACTTGTTCACCGGCTGCAACGGCCTGGGGACCACGTTGATCTTCGTAGGCGGTCCGGGGATCACGTGGTTGATCCAGCGCGGCGGGAAATGGCCGTACCTTATCCCGCCTTTCCTCGGCCTGGTCTGCCTGACCCTGTTGGCGACCGGCTCCCGCGGCGCCTGGATCGGCTTTGCCGGCATGCTCGCCGCCATCTGCCTCTTCAACCGCAGGCTTTTGTTGCCGTTGTTAGTCGCGGTGCTGGTGTTAGGCCTGGCATACACCGCCTCCCCGTTCCTCAGGGAACGATTTCGGTGCACGGCTTCCTTCGATCTCAGGTTGGATATCTGGAGATCGTCGTGGCGCCTGATCCGGGCCAACCCGCTCGTCGGGGTCGGCACCGGTGTTTATCCCCACGCGATCGAGGAATATGCCGTGGGCAGCACCAGAGATCAAAAGGAGGTGCCGTTCGCGCACAATATCTTTCTCCAGGCCTGGGCCGAATTCGGCGTGCTCGGCCTGATCGCATTCAGCTCCTTTCTCCTGGTCATCTTGCGCATGAGCCTCGCCTTGGCCCGCGGCGGCGATCTGGTGTATCAGGGGATCTTTGCCGCGTTCGTCGGGATCATCCTCCACCAGCAGGTCGACTGCACCATTCTCGGTCTCGATCTGGGCGGGGCGTTCTGGATGCTGATCGGCCTCGTGATTGGGCTCTATACTCATGAACGAGACAGAAAAACGAGGAACGGTATCACAGGATTAACTGGATTAACAGGTTTCACGGTCTAAAACATATAACTAATAACGTTTTAATAGGCTAAGAATCCGTGTTAATCATGAAAATCATGTAAATCCTGTTAAACCGGTGCCAATTGACGCTTATAATCTCTTGGAGGTAAGCCGGCCTGATGGAACTGGATCTCCTGGACTACGCCCGGATAATCTGGCGGCGCAAATGGCTCATCGCCGCGCTGGTCATCGTGGCCGGCGCCGCCAGCTACGCGGCGAGCAAGCTCTCGCCAAAGGTTTACGAGGCCAAAAGCAAGATCCTCGTCCTGGACAAGCAGGGCGCCTCGATGAGCATCCTGAACGAGATCGGCGGCATGCCCAAGAACCAGGTCTCCAATTACGTGGAGATCCTGCGCAGCCGATCTCTGGCCCGGGCCGTGCTGAGGCGTCTCGGGAAGCCGGCAGACGCGCGGAGCCTGGAGCAGTTGGACGACAGCCTGACCATCCAGCCCGTCCAGGGCACCGACACCATCGAGATCAGGGTCCAGTCCACGGATCCCGTCATGGCCCAACGGCTGGCCAATACATACGTCCAGTGCTTTATGGCGCGCAGCCTCCTCGACAACCAGGCCGACGCGAGATCGGCGCGGGTATTCATCGAGGATCAACTGGCGATCGTCTCCGCACGGCTGGACCGGGCCGAGACGTCCCTGGCCGCCTATCAGAGATCGGCAAAGATCGTCTCCCCCACCGACGAGGTGCGGGAGGTAATCGAGAAACTGGCCAATCTCGAGGCCGCCGCGGCGTCGCTGGACGTCTCCCTGGCCCAGGACCGGGCGCGGCTGGCCAAGGTTGAAGAGCAGCTCACCACGGTGGAGCGGTCCATCATCTCCGCCGTCACCTCGGCCAGAAACCCGGTCCACGAACACCTGCGCGAGCGGCTCTCCGCGCTCCAGGCCGAACTGGCCGCCGCCCTAGCGAAATACACGGAAAAGCACCCGCAGGTGATCGCCCTCAAGGCCGAGATCGCCAAGGTCCAGGAGGAACTCGCGCGCGAGCTGGAGACCATCGTCACGAGCCGGACCGAGAGCCTCAACCCCCTGCACCAGGCCGACCTCCAGCAGGCCGCCGCACTGCGGGCGTCCATCGTGGCCAACGAGGCGGGCCGCGCCGCGCTGGCCGGAGAGATCGCCGCCTTTGAGGCCGAATTGGCCGCCCTCCCCGACAAGGAGATGCGCCTGGCCCGGCTCGTCCGGGACAAGGCCTCGGCCGAGGCCATCTACAACCTGCTCGTGACGAAAAAGTCGGAGATGGAGATCACCGAGCACATGCGCACGGCGGACGTGCGGCTCGTCGATCCCGCCTACCGGCCCAGGCAGGCCATCAAGCCCCGGACCAGGCTGAACGTGGCGGTCGCGGTCTTCCTGGGGCTCTTTGTCGGCGCCGGCCTGGCGTTACTCCTCGAATACCTCGACCCGTCCATCAGGACCCGCGACGAGGCCGTGGCCGTCCTCGGCCTGCCTGTCTTTGGCATGATCCCGGACGACGAGGTATTTGCCGAGAACCGCAAAAGACGCCGCCGCCACGGGAGATCCCAAAAGATCGCGCTGAGGGGGCTCGGGCAATGAGCGAGCAGTGGGAGAGGGTTTTTACGCAGCTCAACCCCAAATCCCCCATCGCCGAGGCATTCAGGGTGCTGCGCACGAACATCCAGTTCGCCGGGGTGGACAAGCCGCTCAAGGCTATCTCGCTGACCAGCGCCGGCCCGGGGGAGGGGAAAACGACCACCCTGGCCAACCTGGCCGTCGCCTTAGCCCAGTCCGGGGCCAAGGTGATCCTGGTCGACGGGGACCTGCGCCGGCCGGCGATGCACAAGTTCTTTCGCCTGTCGCGCCGCACCGGCCTCAGCTCGGTCATCATGGGCCGGGCCAAGCCGGCCGAGGCGCTCCAGGCCACGGACGTGCCTGGCCTCTCGCTCCTCAGCTCCGGCCCGGTGCCGCCCAACCCCTCCGAGTTGCTCGGCTCCGAGGCGTTCACCGCCCTGCTCGGGGAGTTAAAAGCCTCGGCCGACCACGTGCTCGTGGACTCGCCGCCCGTGGTGGCCGTGGCCGACGCCTCCATCATCGCGGCCAAAGTGGACGGCACCCTGCTCGTGGTCAGGCTGGGCGCCACGGCCAGACCGATGGCGCTCCGGGCCAGGGAGCAACTGGTCACGGCCAAGGCCAACCTGCTCGGCATGGTCCTCACCGACGTCGGCGCGGGCACGGATTACAACTATTACTACCATTACTACTATCATTACCGGGATAGTAGAGAAGGCTAAAGGGAAAAGTGGACGAGATAGGGAAAAGGGAAAAGGCAAAAGGGAAAAGTGAGGCGGGGTGGGGAAAAGGGAAAAGGCAAAAGGGAAAAGTGAACGGGATAGGCTAAAGTGAGACGAGATAGGGAAAGGACAAAAGGCAAGAGGTGATAAAAGAGAGTAAACGGAAGGATGATTGCGAATGGCGCGGGTAAATAATCATAAGGAACTCCTGATTTGGCAGAGAAGTATGGATCTTGCCGAAAAAGTATATAAAACAACCAATAAGTTTCCGAACAGCGAGCAGTGGGGTTTGACGAGCCAGATGCGCCGGGCGGTTGTCTCTATACCATCCAATATTGCCGAGGGTTTCGGAAGACAGGCGACTGGTGAATACAGGCATCACCTGGCAATAGCAAGAGGTTCGTTACTGGAGCTTGAGACCCAAGTCATGCTTTGTCAACGACTCAATTACCTTGAAAACACATCATCACTCGATCTCATCGGTGACATCGATCAGCTCTCGAGGATGATTTCAGTGATGATAACTAGGTTAAAGTAACAAAAAGGCTAAAGGGAAAAGGCTAAAGGCTAAAGTGAGAACGGGGTAGGGAAAAGGGAAAAGGCTAAAGGGAAAAGTAGATATTTTACGTTATTCGTTAGTTTATTCCCATAACTTTTTATGTTTTTTACCTTTTGCCTTACTTTCACCTTTTAGTCTTTACCCTTTTGCCTTTTGCCTTTACCCTTTCGCCTTTCGCCTTTTGCCTTTACCCTTTCGCCTTTCGCCTTTTGCCTTTACCCTTTCGCCTTTTGCCTTTACCCTTTCGCCTTTCGCCTTTTGCCTTTACCCTTTCGCCTTTTGCCTTTACCTTTTCGCCTTTTGCCTTTAACCTTTTGCCTTTTGCCTTTTGCCTAACAGGAGGTACGCATCCCAAATGATCGACATCCACGCCCACATCCTGCCCGGGTTTGACGACGGCGCGCGGACTTTTGCCGAGGCGGCGGAGATGGCCTGCCAGGCGTTGGAGGATGGCATCACCGAGATCGTGGCCACGCCTCATGTGCTCGATCCCGACAGGACGCCGCGCGAACGCATCATCACGGCCGCCCTGGCCCTGCAGGACAAGCTGGACGCGGACGGCATCGCGGTCAGGATCCGGCCCGGGGCGGAGAACCACATCCGGCCGGACCTGCCCCTGCTGGTCCGGGAAGAAAAGGTCATGACTCTCTGCGACGCGGGCAGATACCTCCTCCTGGAGCTGCCCCTGCGCGAGCTGCCGCTCTACACGGAGCAGGTGGTCTTTGACCTCCTGACCCTGGGCGTGACGCCGATCATCGCCCACCCGGAGCGCCAGTGCGAGCTGGCCCGCGACCCGCGCAAGCTGGAGGCCCTGGTGCGGAGGGGCTGCCTGGCGCAGATCAGTACGGGCAGCGTCCGCGGCCGGTTCGGCCGGGAGGCGCGGCGGGCGGCGGAGATCATGCTCGCCCGCGGCCTGGCGCACGTCCTGGCCACGGACGGACACGGCGCGGACCGGCGGCGGATCGCGATGGCCGAGGCCGGGGAACGGGTGGCCGGGCTCTTTGGGGATGAATTCGCCGCGCAACTGACCGCCGCGGGCCCGGAGGCGATCGTGCGGGGCCGCGCCCTTGAGTGCCGCGCGCCGGCCTCGCGCGCCAGGACGGCCAGGTGGTTCTGGCACATGGCCAAGGAGGCGGCCGGGCTGCGCTGAGCCCCGGGCCGGCGGCCGGCGGGACGGACGGGCGAGGGCGTCATGGGTGCATATGTCGAATAATGCAGGAAAAAACGAAGGGCGGCCTCGCAGGAACTGGTATGAAATTGCCGAAAAAAGACAGTGATTGTAAGCTTACATTTCGCACCCTAGTTAATGACAATAAATGGTTTTCGAGACAATAAATGCACAGTTTGTGTTTACAGTTTATCTATCGGCGGAGTAACATAAATCGACATATCGAACCCACATA
>JBLNBS010000076.1:0-16943 GCA_050260175.1 Patescibacteria group bacterium
TACCGCATCTACATGCAGATTGCATGAGGGCCACCATTCGATGAAGTAGGAGTGAGTCCAGGCAATGAAGAGGAGTCAATTGGTCCGGTTTGTTCTTTTCAGTAACGGGATCGTCGATCTAACTCCGGAACGCCAATCGGCCATTGTCGAATTGGAATGAAATACTCCGGCAAGAAAGAGATATTCGACTACCTGGCTGCCGCGGCGGTGCGCGGCCTTGGCCTGGGGGGCGGGGGAACTGGACCGCGCCGTCGAGTTGCTGATCGCCGGAGGGTTTACCAAGGAATTCCCCTTGCCTTGCTCAAAGAAGCATCCGGACAGGCGTTGCGCCGGGGAAGATGGCAGACGGTCCGGCGGTGGCTGGCGCCCGTGCCTGAGGCCTGCTTGACCGCCGACCCCTGGCTATCGTTGTTCCGGGCTAGGATTGAGGCATACCAGGGTTGCATGGACGCCGCCGGGCAATGGGCGGAAAAAGCGGTCGTGTTGTTTTGAGCCGTGCAAGACAGAATGGGTTGCGTGGATAGCAAGCTGATCCAGGCCAGAATCGTTATGCCTGGGTGATCCCCACCCGGGAAGACCTAGGGGGTCTCTACCACGATGCCCGGCTCGGACTGGCGCGTTACTATCTGGAAAAGCATAATTACCATCAAGCCCTCGGCCACCTGCGCGTCCTGGTCGAGCTTAACCCGTTGTCCGAGGAGATCTACCGGTTACTGATGACCGCTTACGCGGCGCTGGAACAGCGGCGGGCGGTCAGGGAGTTGTACCAGGCCTTGACGGCCGTCCTGCGCGAGGAGCTGGGACTGGCTCCAGGACTGGATACACGGAGGTTGTACTATCGATTGATGAATGAGCGGCACGATGCCAAAGAGATCACAAGACAGGAAAGAGGCACACCATCATGAGTTCCAACCAGCGCTCCGCGGCGAACCTCAGGGATAAGTTTTTCGGCTGCATAGCCGGGGTTCATATCGGCTCGGCCATGGGCGCCCCTGTCGAGGGCTGGAGTTACGAGCAGATCGAGGACGAATACGGCCTGCTCGACCGGTTGCTCCCTTATCATCACTATACCGAGACCAATGCATGGATCCGCGAGCCCGGGACGACCGAGGACGGCGTCGAGCGGCAGAAGCTCCTGATCAATGCCATCATCAAGAAAGGCGGCCGGGTGAACGCCGAGGATGTGCGGGCCACGTGGATCACGGACATGAATCCGGAGGCGCCGGGTAATATCTCCGAGCCGTTCGAGGGGGAGCTGCTGGCCATCGCCAGGACGCCGGTGCCGGCCAACGAAATCGGCAAATACTGCGATTACTCCGGCCTGGTGTCCTTTGCCCGCTCCTGCCACCCCATCGGGTTGATCAACGCGGGGGACATCGAGGGCGCGATCGCCGACGCGCTCGAGGTGGGCCAGCTCTATCAGACCGCCAACAGCCGCGGGCTGCAATGGGCCGCGGTAACCGCCATGGCGGTCGCCGCGGCGACCAAACCAGCCGCGACCGTGGACAGCGTGCTCGGAGCGATCATCGATCGCGCGGGCCGCATTACGTCCCGCCCCGCCGGCGTCGCCGAGGAAATCGGGCGCGCGCTCGAGGCGACCGCGCATTGCACGGACATCCGCCAGCTCCGCAAGGCGTTCGATCGCATCTACAGCGGACAGGGCATGCCCTACGCCTTTGCTTACGCCAACGAGGTCGTGACCAAGGCGATTTGCATCTTCCGCCTGGCCGCGGGCGATCTCCGCGAGGCCATCGTGGCCGGAGTCAATATGGGTAGGGACACAGATTGCGTGACCGCGGTCGCCGCCGGGATAACGGGCGCGCTCGCGGGCATCTCGACCGTGCCGCCGGACTGGGTGGAGCAGGTCGATCGCGCGGCCGCCGTCAATCCCTATACCTGCACCAAACGGACGTTAAGGGAGCACGCCGACGGGCTCTACGGCGCGTTCAGGAACAGGCTGCAAGAGATGAAGAAATATGCCGAGGTCATGGAGTACTAGAACCTGGTTATACACTTTTCAAGTACAAGTATAAAAATTCTGGTCAACCGTCGAACCCCAGGTGCCTGACGGCCATTATGGTGCAGCCCAGGTTGTGCAGCCGGGTGAGATGCCCCAGGAGGGCGGACTGGTCTGGGATGATGCCCGAGAGTTTGACTATGGTGCACCCCCCGGCCTCGATCCGGGCGGCGGCCAGCCCGGGAAACCAATCCGCGCGGCCCCGCCCGATCTCGCCCAACACGAGGATCTCGTATAACGCGGGAAGGTATAGACGCGGGGACCGGCCGGGGGCGGCCATGGCTATGCGGCCGCTTCCTGTCCGCGCGCCCGCCGCGGCTGACGCCAGCGCCAGCCGCTTTCGCCGGCGACGCGGATATCCCGCCGCTCAAAGAGGCACCAGGCCAATATGGAGAAGAGCGCGCCCGCGCCGAGCAGGCAGGCGAACCATGTCCAGTTCATCCCGTTGACGGCCGCTCCTCCCTGGTAGTAGTGCAAGGGAGAGAACTTGTCAGTACCCGCGAGCCCTGAATCCAGGTTGACCAGGGAGGAAAGGAAGTAACTGGCCATCAGGATGAAGCCCGCGCATGACCCGGTCAGCCCGCGCGAGGGCAAGACCATGCTCAGGAGTACCGCCAACGTGCCGAAGAACATCAGCACGGCATAGAGCGAGAGGAAGGGTAGGGCCAGATCCAGAGCGCTCACGTCGAAGCCGCGCGGTATAACGAGGACGAACCCGAGCCAAGCCACGGCCAGCACGGCCGCCTGCAAGCCGGCGAAACCCAGCAGGCGCCCGGCGAACAAGCCCTTGCGGCTGATCGGGTGGGCCAGCACCAGGTCCATGACGCCCCGCTCCTCGTCGTGAACCAGGAGCCCGCTACCTGCCAAAACGGCGAAGATGCCCACGATGACCGGCATCATGGAAAAGAAGTAGACGGTCAGGTAGCCCGCGGGTTCGAAGATCGAGGTCTCGTTGCCGAAGAAAGCCAGCATCTCGCGGGGCATGGCCTCGATCGACCGCTGGAATTCGGCTTTTTGGGCCAGAGCCTTGTCATAAAAGGAAAGCAGGAAAATGCCGTAAAGGGCCAGGGCCAGCCCCCAGCCGAGGACGGCCGCGCGCGAACGAAGCAGGGTGCGGCGCAATTCGACCAACATGTCAGGATCCCCCTTCTCTTCCTCAAAGTCACTCGTAGTAGGCCAGGAAAAGCTCTTCGAGAGACGGGCGTTCGGTTTCGAGCCGGCTGACTCGCATGGAGGCCAGGGCCTTGATCAGGTCCTCCATCTCGCCCTCGAACTGGAAGTCCGCCTCCATGTCATTCACCCGCAGCCCCTTGACGCCCAAAAGATGCGCCAGCACCTGGGGCGACGCCGGTTCCTTGAAGCGCACGCGCACTTTGGTCAGCGAACGATTGGCCAGTTCGGAGGTTTCGGCGACCTCGACCAGGGCGCCCCGGCGGATGAAACCCACCCGGTCGGCCACGGCCTCTACCTCGCTCAGGATATGGGAGGAAAAAAGGACGGTCGCCCCGGCTTCGCGGGCCTCGGCGATCATGCGCAGGACTTCCTGCTGCATGAGCGGATCGAGGCCGGAGGTCGGCTCATCGAGCAACAGCAGGTCGGGCCTGTGCATCAAGGCCTGGACCACACCTACTTTTTGCTTGTTCCCCTTGGACAGGTTCTTGACGGGCAGGTCGAGGTTCAAGCCCAGCCGTTCGGCGAGCCGGCACACGTCGTTCCATGAGGCCTTTCCGCCTCGCAGGCTGTTGAAATAACGCAGAGTGGCTTTCACCTTCATGTTCTCATCCAGATGCAGTTCGCCCGGGAGATAGCCCACCCGGGCGCGGACGGCCACGGCATCGGCCCGGGGATCCAGACCGAGCACCCTGGCGGTGCCGGCGTTCGGGCGGATCAGGTCCAAGAGGCAGCGTATGGTGGTGGTCTTTCCCGCCCCGTTGGGGCCGAGGAAACCGAAGATCTCGCCCCGCGCGACTTCCAGATCCAAGCCGCGCAAGGCCTCCACCTCCCCGTACGATTTCCGGAGCCCCGTGATGCGGACGGCAGGTTCAGTCGGCATATGGGATGCCCCCTTTTGGTTTGTCGGCGCGCGTGGCGGCCTACGGGTATGAGTATAAGGCAAGGCCGGTACCAGCCGCCTCGGACAAATGTACTATTTTTTTGCGGGGGACGGTTTCAAGTCTTGAGCACACGAGCCATTTGATACCAGAGTTTGTGCTCCGCAATGAATAGGGTTAGTCGCACAGACTCTTGGGCAGGAGATTCAGCTCGCGCGCCCGGCTCACGGCCTGCAGGCCGCTGTGGGCGTCGAGCTTGGCGTAGATCGAGGCGGTGTGCGCCCGTACGGTGTAGGGGGAGAGGTAAAGCCTGGCGGCGATCCCTTGCCGCGAGAGTCCGCGGGCCAATAAGCCGAGGATCTCCAGCTCGCGCGCGGTGAGCGGCTCGGGCAGCGCGCCGGGCGAGGCGGCCCGTGAGGCGGGGCTCCCGCCGGCCAGGTTCGCCAGCTTGCCGGCGAAGACTCCCGGGCCGCCTTCCTGGAGCCGCCGGTGCGCGACCTGGAGGAGACGGCGCATGGGTTGCCCGCCGTCCAGGAAGATGCGGGTGAAACCCTCCGGTTCGGCCAAGCTGAGCGCGGGTTCCAGGGCGGCCAGGGCGCCGTCTTCGTCGGAGCGGGCTTGCAGCGCGAGCGCGCGTAAAACCGCTGCTTCCAAGACACATCCCATGCGCCCGGCGCGCTCCGCCTCCGCCGCCAGGGCCGCCAAACGGCCGAGGGCCTCGTCAAGGCGGCCGCCAGCCAGGAGCCAGCGGACCAGGGTCAATTCTTCGAATTCGCGGGGATAACCGGCGGGCTCCTCGCCGAGATAAGATTGGGCCCATCTGCCCGCCAGATCCGGCCTGCCCCCGCGGAGCCACAACCTGGCCCGGCAGGCCGAGGCAAAGCTTACAAACCTGGCCAGGCCGCTCTCCTCCGCCAGCCGGAGGGCGGAGGCCATGGCCGCGGCCGCGCCCTCCGCATCCCCGCGCGCCTCCCCGATCAAGGCCCAGAAAGCGTGGCCCTGGCCGAAGTAATCCGTCAATCCGCCCTGGCGCAGCAGATCAATGCTTTCCGCTGTGGCGAGATCCGCCCGTTCGAGCTCGTTGCGGGCGTAGCGGATCCTGGCCTCGATCAGGCCCGGGAGGCCGGCCAGGGGCAGGGGGATGCCGTTCACCGTGCAGAGGGCTACCGCCTCCGCGCAAGCGCCGAGGGCGGACTCCAGACGGCCCTGCAACAGCAGATCCTCGGCAAGATTGTTGATCGTGCCCGCGATCATGGCCTTGATGCCCGTTTCCCGCGCGAGAGCGAGGGCTTCGCGGTGAGCCCGTTCGGCCTGACGGGGTTCCCCGGCGACAAGATGGGCCATCCCCAAGGTGCTGAGGGCGCGAAATCGCGCCAGCGTCCGGCCGGCGCCGGCCTCCTCCGTGATCGGCTCCACCAGGGCGAGCGCCCCACCTATGCGGCCGTCGATCGCGGCGAACCGCGCCCTGACGATCGTGACCAGCTCGAGGAGCCGGCCGGCCTCGGCCACGGCGCCGGGATCCTCCCGCACCACGCGCTCCACTTCATCAAGGACCGCCTCGATTGCGCCGGGCCGGCCGGAGGCATACAGAGCGCCCGAGGCCATGAAGCGCAGCCAAGGACGGGCGCGTACTTCATCTTCCGGCAGAACCCGGAGCCAGCGCCAGATCGCCGCGATATCCCCCCCGCTCCATGTCTCCGCGTTCCGCACAGCTCTTTCGACAATAGCCGCCGCCAGGTCCGGTTCGCCGGCGGCCACGGCGTGCCGGACCGCCTCGGACGTTTCGCGCTGCCGATCATACCAGAGAGCGGCCCGGCGGTGCAGGACGCGCCGGTGCGCGTCGCCCATGGTCTCACCCAACTTCACCCGGAGCAATTCCGCAAAGAGGCGATGGTAACGGTACCATCGTCGTTCGTGATCGAGAGGGATCAAAAAGAGGTTGCCGTGCTCCAGATAGTCCAGGAGGGGGCGGGCTGACATCCCCGGCCCGGTTTCATCAGCGCGGGGCGCGGCCACCGCCTCGCAGAGCGGCGCGCACATCCTGTCCAGGATGGATGTTTGCAACAGGAAACGCTGCACGTGGATCGGCTGGCCCTCGAGCACCTCGTCCGCGAGATAATCGAGGACCGCATGCTCACCGCCGGAAAACCTGGAGATGAAAAGGGACCTGCCCTGCCTGTCCCGGCCCTGCAGGCTCAGGAAGGCCAGTTTGAGCCCGGCGGCCCAGCCCTCGGTCCGTCCGGCCAAGGCGGCGAGTTCCGCGGGTGACAGCTCGAGATCCGGAATCAGGCGGGATAAGTCTCCAATCTCCCCGGCGGAGAAACGGAGATCCGCGGCTCGTATCTCGGTAAGCAGCCCTCGGACCCGCCAACGGCCCAACGGGAGAGGAGGGTCGTTGCGGCCCGCGAGCACCAGGCGAAAGGATCCGGGGAGATGATCGATGAAGAAGGCCAGGCTCTCGTGGATGGATTCATTGCCGATGACGTGGTAATCGTCGAGGACGAGAAGGCGGGCTTGGGCCGTAGAAGCCAGGAGATTGATGAGAGCGGTCAGGACGATGCGCAGCGGCGGGGGCGGTGTGGAGCCGAGCAACTCCAGGACGCCGCCGGGTCCGGCATCATCAGGCCAAATCCTGGCCAGGGCGTTGACGACGTACTTCCAGAAGCGAACCGGGTCGTTATCGTCTGGATCCAGGGACAACCATGCCGCGCGGCGCTCTACCCCGAGTCCTTCCAGCCACTTTGCGAGCATGGCCGTTTTACCGTAACCCGCGGGCGCCGTGACGAGCACGATGGGGCGCCCGCCATCCCGGTCCAGGCGTTCATCGAGGCGCGGGCGGTGCAGGTGCCCGGGGCCGGGAGACGGCAGAAAGAACTTGGTCTCCAAGAGCGGCGTGCTTGTCATGGCGGCCTAATGCCCCGGAGGGTACTTGCAGCCGGTGGGGCAGACGACGACCACCGACGAGCCGGACCATGTAACGGAGTAAGTGCCGAATCCATGCGGGTTGTAGGGCGCTCCGGCTAAATACCCCCCGCCGACGAGCTCGCTGTTCGCGTCGATCGGACCTGAAGCCATGCGGCCCTCGGCCGCGTACATGGCCTCGGCGGCCAGCTTGATCCCGCCCATCACGGCGTTGCAGGCCGTCTTCTGTTCGCCGGTGATTATCCGATGGGCGTCCGGGACGGCACGCTGGAACTTGCAGCCGCAGGCCGCCAGGGACAAGCAGAGGGAGAGACCGGCTGCGCCCAGGGAACGCGATGATATGCGCGGCATGGATGTTTCCACCCCATTCCACAGAGCAGTATCATGTTCCACCGTAATCCGTTTCGCCGTTCGAACCCCCAATCCTGTTCAGACCGTAACCACGCGGCGCCATTCCCCGCGCATCCCCGGCAGGAGCTTGGAGATGTGTGGCGAATGCGTATCAAGCCGGGATGTCGACCGGGAGGGAACCTTTGACAAAGCGGAGCAGGTCCGCGAATCTCTCTTGGGGGGCGGTCCTGTTGCGAACGCCGTTGGTCATCCCGCTGCATTCGCCCCTAGCCAGCGATGCTGCGGTGGTCGGGGAAAAGGCGGCCGGCCTGAACATGCTTCTCAGGCGGAGGTTTCCCGTGCCCCCGGGATTCTGCCTGATTCCCCCAAAGGCGGGCGGCCCGGGGGTCACCCACCGGGGTTTGCCGCCGGATCTCCACCGGGCGGTGGACTGGGCTTGCAACCGGCTGCGGGGTTTGGTGGCGGTGCGAGCCTCGGCCGTGGAGGGCCGCCCGGGTCAATCCCCGGCCATGCTGGGCATCAACGGCTCGGAGCCCGCGGCAAGGGCCGTGGCCAAGTGCATGAGCGCGGGTGGGGATCAGGGAGCCAGGCATGCCTGGGTTTCGCAGGCCACGAGCCTGGTATATACGCCCGTAATCGTGCAGCGGCTGGTTGACGCCGTCGCCTCGGGCACGGCTTGCAGCCAGAACCATCTGACCGGCGACAGGACCGAGGTGCTGATCCTCGGTACCTGGGGGCTGACCCTCGCGGCAAGCCCAGAATCAAGGTGGGACCGGTTCCGCCTGCGCAAGCATCCCCTCCTCCTCCTTGCCTGCGAACCAGCGGCCAAGACGGAGGAGATCCGCGCCGGCCCGGTAGGTCTCGTCAGGCGCCCGCTGCCCCAGGCACGGCGGCTGGAGGCATGCCTCACCGGGGAACAGGCCGCCGCCCTGGCGCGGTTGACGGCCGCGGTCGAGGAAGCGGCGGGTTACCCGGTCGAGGTTGCCTGGACTCTTTCCGAACAGGGTTTCGACCTGCTCGCGATCCGCCGCCTCCACGTGCCTTTCGAAGACCTGTTCTATATCACGCCGGAGATCTGGGGTGGCGCCGGCGAGATGCTGGCCAGCCCAAAGGCGTTCGATATCCCCGCCGAGGTGGTTTCCCCCTTTGCCTGGGATCTGATCTCCAGGGCGGCGGCCGCGGTGACGGGGCCCCTGCTCAACCGGGCCGGCCTGCGCCGCGCCGGCAAGACGCCCCCCCTGGTGCTGGTGGCGGGGAGGGTGTTCTTCAACGCCGGCGACTTCTCGCTCGCGCTCGAACAGGCGCTGGGGCTACGTGCGGGCGCTCTCGGGCTGGGTATATCCGAACGCCGCGCCGAGGGTTTGGCCCGGGTCTTCGTTTTCCTCAGGGCGGGATTGCACATGCTGCCGCGCCTGCCCGCGCTCCTTTCCTTGTTGCGCAGCCTCGCTCCCGCGCGCCTCGCGTCCTGCCTCGAGGAACTGTCCGACGAGTGCTTGCGCCTGGATCGCATCGCGGGGGAAAAACTCAACGCGGATCAGTTGGGGGCGCTCCTGCGCGGGATCGACGCCTTCCTCCTCGGCCACCTGGATGCGATCCTCGGCGCCCAGATCGAGGCCTTACGCTATCACCGCATGCTGCGGCGCCTGCGCAGGTGGTGCGGGCCGGGCGCGGAGGCGATGGGCGCGCGCCTGGTGGCCGGTCTCGGCAGCCTGGCATGCGCCGATCCGGGCTATGCCCTCTGGAGCCTTGCCGGCCGCATCAGGACCCGCTTCGACGGGATGCCCGGCGAACCCGGCGAGCTGGATGAGCTCTTGCGGCGGCTCGCCGCGGACGGCGCGGGTAACGAGATCGCCGCCTCTCTTGCCGATTTCTGTAACAGTCACGGGCATCTCTGCGCCGGCCAGATGGATCCGGCCGTGCCCCGCTGGGGAGACGACCCGTCCGCCGTGCTCGACGAGATCCGCCGCTTTATTGAGATGGCGGGCGACGAGACCCCGGACGGCCGCGCCAGGCAACAGGAGGCGTCGCGCAGCCGGGCCATGGCCTGGCTGGACGGCCGTCTCTCCGCGGGCTGGCGCCGCGGCTTCTTCTGGCGGCGCGGGGCCTTGCGCAAACTCGAGGCCGGGCTGGCGGCGACCTATCCCCTGTGCGCCAACGCCAAGCCAAACCTCGTCAAGCTCCTTTGGCGTTACCGCCGTTTCCTGCAAAAGGCCGGCGAGATGCTGCAGGAGTCCGGTTTCCTGGACCGTCCGGAACAGGTCTTCCTCCTGAGAGCGGAGGAAATAGGCGAGGCGCTGGCGGGGCGGGCGGACGCGGGCATGATCCGGCAAAGGCTCGCGCGGCGCGAAGAGGCGCAGGCTTATTACCGGACGCTCTCGCCGCCCACGGTAATCCGCTGCCCCTACAGGCTGACTCAATTCGAGACACCGCAGCTTTCCGGGGACGGGTTCCTCAAGGGGCTCGGCGCCAGTCCCGGACAGCGGTGCGGGCCGGCGCGCCTGATCCGCACGCCGGCCGATTTCGACCGGCTCAAACCCGGGGAGATCCTCGTGGCACTGAGCGTGGATTCGGGCTGGTCTCCCCTGCTCCTGCGGGCGGGAGCCGTCGTGGCCGAGTTGGGGGGCAGGTTCGGCGAGGCGGCCGTCATCGCCAGGGAATACGGCCTGCCCGCCGTGGTCAATGTGACGCATGCCATGACTGCGCTTCACGACGGGGACATGCTCGAGGTCGATGGCGAGCGGGGCCTGGTCAGGATCCTGGAGCAAGCAGCCACCGGCGCGCCCTGACGGCGCGGCCCGGTTTCCTCCCTGCGGCGCGTGCGTTTTCCTCCGGCGGCGGGCATACTAATCCGTAAAAGCGCGGCGCCCGGATCGCCGGCGATCGCCGCGCCTCTTGACAAACCGCCGTCTTAGCGAGCGGGGCGTCCCGTAAGGAGGAGTCTTTTTGTGAACAACCCCGGTGAGAGCTTTTCCTTTCCCGTCCAGGGCTTCGCACCCGCCGGCGGATTCGCCGGCCAGAATCCCACGAATCCCGCCAATCTGGGCGGCGCCTTTTCGCCCGACGCCATCCAGGCCGGCATCAATCCGCAATCCCTGGGCGGAGGCCAGGCGGCTGCCGGAATTGCCTACGCCCCCGCCTACCAGGCCCCCATCGCCGCCCACGGTGTCGTATCCCTGGTCAACCTAGTCCTCCGTTACCTGGACGAGGTCAACCTCGTCGCCGGCCGCATCCTGGAGCATGCCCAGACCGCGGAGGCGCGCCAGGGCCTCTGGCAGATTCAGCAGCTCGCCGGGCAGGCCAGGGCGCACTCCTATCAGATCCGCGGCATGCTCCTGCAATAGAACACTCGCGCGGGGGTGATGTTTTGCGCGGCGGGGGAGACATGAGACTGGTCCTCACCGCCAGCAGGCGGACCGACCTCGTCCGCTGGTACCCTGGGGCCATCGTCAAGGCGCTCGAGGAGCGCTACCCCCCGGAGCGGGTACATTCCATCGTTCTTTTGACCAAGTTCCCAGCGTCGATCCTCGCCCCGCCACTAGCCGCCGTCCTGGCCCGTTACGGCCAGTGCGTCGCCCAGGTCACCATCACGGGCTGGGGCGGTTCGGCGCTCGAACCGAGCGTACCCGCTCCGGAGGAGGCCCTGTCCGCCTTGGCGCGGCTCCTCGATTTTGTGGGGCATCCCCTGCGCCTGCAGGTCCGGCTCGATCCCCTCCTGCGCCTCACAGACGGCCGCGACAACCTGGACGCCGCCCGGCGCATCATGGCCGGAGCCGCCGCGTTGGGAGCCAGGCGCTTTATCACGAGCATCGTCACGCCGTACCGCAAGGCCATCGCCCGCCTGGCCGCGGCCGGCCTGGCCCTGGCGCCCTGGACGCAGAGCGAACGCCGCGAGGTGGTGGCGACCCTGGCGCAAGACGCTGCCGCGCTGGGCGTGGAGCTTGCCGGCTGCTGCGTGCCCGAACTGCCCAAGGCGGCCTGTGTGGACGGGCCGCTTCTTTGCGAGCTGCACCCCGCCAAGCTGCCCTGCCGGCTGGATCATCCCGGGGGACAGCGACCCGCCTGCGGCTGCACGCACGCCGTGGATCTGGGCTGGTATGCGAGCCACCCCTGCCCGTCCGGCTGCCTGTACTGTTATGCCAATCCGGTCGGCGCCGCGCGCGGATTGGCCGGGGACGCTCAACCGTCCGCGCGGACGGACTCGACGCCCGCCAGATCAAAGTGCGGTATGTAATCGGGCGAAGCCGCGTCGAGGCCCTGGCAGAATCCGTTTTTGAGCCCTGCATCTTCAAAGAATGAGAGCGCCCGCTCATACTCCTCAGGGGTCAGAAGCCGGTTGAGCGCCGGGTTTTCTCTTGCCCTGTGTGCCGGGGTGTATTGCGCCATGAGGCTCACATATGTGTCTTTACCGAGCGTCCCCGCGATCCACCCGAGCACCTCGCGCGTGTTCTCCAGGCAGCCCGGGAGGACGAGATGGCGGATGATCAGACCCCCCTTCATGATCCCCTCACGGTCGAAGATATCGGCGGGCGCCAGGGCGCGCATGGCCTGGATGGCGCGTTTGGCCGCGGCGAAATATCCCTTGGCGTTCGAATACTCAGCCGCCAATGCATCGTCCGCGTATTTGAGATCGGGCAAAAAGACCTGGACGAGGCCGTCCAAGGTGGACAGCGCCTCGGGCCGCTCGTAAGCGTTGGAATTGTAGACCACGGGCGCTTTCAAGCCGCGTTCCCCAGCCAGGCGCAGGGCCTGGGCGATCTCGACGATGTATGGGGTGGGAGAGACCAGGTTGATGTTGTGCGCCCTCTGGGCCTCGAGCGCCAGGAAACGATCGGCCAGATCGGCCGGGTCCAGGTCGAGCCCAAACCCGCCCACGCTGATCTCGTGGTTCTGGCAGAAGACGCAGCGCAGGTTGCAGCGGGAAAAAAAGACCGCCCCCGAGCCCCGGCTCCCGCTGATGGGCGGCTCTTCCCAGTGATGGAGGGCGACCCTGGCGATCCTGGCCCGCGGCCCCGCGCCGCACCAGCCTCTTTGCCCGGCCCGGCGGTCGGCGCCGCAGGCACGCGGGCAGAGGCGGCACCCGGATGCGGCCCGCACGCCTAGACCCGCAAAAAGCGGACCATGGTGCGCAGTGTCCCGATGACGAGGTAACAACCGGCCGGCTGGCGCAGGCGGATGTGTTGCCGGAGTTTGCGGAGATTCTTGCGAAAATCCCTGATCACGCTGGCCTTGAGCCCCGGATGGGAACGGCGGTGGATCTCCCAGTACCGCTCGAACTGCCCCGCGCGGCGCCAGGCGCTGGACCAGTTCCGCCCGGCCACGTCGCGCCGGATGGAGGTCAGTACGGCCTGCATCAGTTCCTTGGGGGCCAGGCTCGCGCCGCCCTTGGCCGCGGCCAACCCTGCGGCCGCGACGATCAAGACGACTAGGGCGGGGGGCAACGTACGTCTACGCACTTTCTCTCCTCCTTCGGGCTTTTGTCCCAAGTCAAGCTTCGGGCGGACCATGTTTCACTTTGGTTCTTCCTGGAACCATTATAGCACAGGAATCGCGATCGGCTGCAAGAGGAGCGGCCGGCGGCACCATTCACCGGCGGGCGGGCGTTTTGCATAGGATATTGGCCGGTGAGGTGTTGGCCCTTGTTTCCCCTGCGGGTGTTAAAGAGAGACATTATGCCCCTCGGCTCCCGCGTCCTGCGCGCCGGCAGCTGCGGGCGCGACGTGCGCGCCCTGCAACAGTCCCTGAAGGAATTAGGTTACCTCGCGGAGATCGACGGCCGTTACGGTCTGGTGACGGAGGAGGCCGTGCGCAGGCTCCAGGCGCGGCATCGGCTGCGCCGCGACGGCTTGGCCGGACCGGCGACACTCCTGGCGCTGCGTGACGCCGAGCGGGGGGCGGGCCTGGCCTGCCATCGCCTGCGCGGCGGCGAGACGGTCGACGACGCCGCGGCCGCGTTGGGCGTGACGGCGGAGGTGGTGCGGCGCGAGAACGATCTCCGCCGGCGCGACCGGCCGCCTGCCGGGACGCTGCTCATGGTTCCCCAGCGCCTGCTTGTGCTCCAGGGAGGCGAGGCGGGCAGGCTCGAGATCCCCTGCTCCGCAGTGCTGGAGCCTTCTTTATCCTGGGACGGCTCGGCGTTGGTCCACGAAGGCGCGGCAGGCGGCTCCCGGACCTTGCCACTTTTGACCATGGACGCGGACGCGTGGCAAAGGACGCTGGCCCAGCCCGGAACCTGGCCCATACTCATCCGGGGCATCGAACGGCACCTGGGTCAAGCGGGTCCGGCCCGCTGGGCGATAGACCTGCCCGCCCGGACTTGGACACGCGGCCGCGCGCTCGGCCGATTTTTATCGCATCTCCGCACATCCGCCGTCCCGCCCATCCCGTACCTACGTTGGCCGCCGGCCGGCGGCGCCCGGCCGAACCTTGCCGCGGTGGCCCGCCTGGCGGCGCCCGTCTTGCTCGATCCGGGCACGCTGGCCTTTACCCAGACGGGCACGGCGCTTTTGATCCGCAACGTGGCGCGGATCATCCCACCCCGGTGCCTGGTAGTCTTCTTCAAACCGGGGGGGCTCTTGCGGTCAGGAGACGAATCCCGGTTCCTTTCGCTCTCCGAGGCGCGGGCCGCCGCCATTTCGGCCCGCGCGAGATCAGGCTGGGACGAGGTGGACAGGGTCTACCGGGCCGCGTTGCGGGGTGATAAAAGCCCACAGGAGCTGTATATCCTCGAGGCAAGAGCCCTGCGGTCGCGGGCCCGTCTGATCGATCGCCTCGGCTGCTGCGGCATGGGGTGCGTTGACCTCGCGGCCCTGGCGCCGCGGCCCGTGCCTCCTTGGCCCGGAGAGTTTGCGGTCTTGGACAGTTTTCTTCCGCCCCGGCATATAGATTACTGATCCGCAGGCGGTCGCCGGCGGCGGGCGCCGTTTTTGGAGCCGAAACGGGGCCAAGCGGTCGGGTCCTGGCGGTCAAGGAAGGGGGAAACGAGTATGGGGATCACGCTTCAACAGGAGTTGCTCCAGACCGGAAGGAAACTGATGGAGGAGACCCGCACTTTCGAGGTCGAGGGCAGGCTGGAACTGCCGCCGGGGGCTCCGCCGGTGGAGCGTGTTTGCGCCTGCCGGGCCAGGGTCAGGGATCTGCGCGCCAGGACCGAGCCCGGCCGCGTGCTGCTGGAAGGCCTGATCGACACCGAGCTGGTCTACCAGACGCCGGCGGCGGATGCCGAGTTGCGGCTCCAGCCGGAGCATCTCGCGCTTTGGACCAAGGAAAACGGAGGCGCCATCCCCTGGGCGCAGGAAATCCCTTATCCCGGCATTGAAGCAGGCGCCCAGGTGGAAGCAGTGGCAGCGGCGGCGGGCGCTTCGCTGGACCCGCTGGAGGCCGGGAGTTTCCGTTGCAGGGTGAGCCTCACCGCCGCGGTGCAGGATCTGACCCAGGTCGAGGGCAAGGTGGTGACCGAGGCCGTCACGCAGCCGCCCGGCGGGTTGGAGGTGGCCAAGGAGATCCTGCGGCCGATCTCCGTACTGGGCAGGGCGGATGTGGAGGCTCCCGTGGCCACGGTGCTGATCCTGCCGGAGATCAAACCCGATCTTGTCAGGCTCGTGGCGCGCGAACCGCGCCTGGCCGATCTCACGGCAGAGGTGGCGCGGGGAAGGATCATCGTGGAGGGGCGTCTCCGTGTGGAGACGGTTTACGTCTCCCGGGGCGAGGACGGCGGGGAAGGCCTCGAAACGGCCGAGTGGGGCGGGGAAGGACGCACGCCCATCGCGTTCGAAGCCTTCTTGGATCTGCCGGGGCTCCCGCCTGAGGCGGTCATCGAGCCCCGGGGCGCGCTCGGGCGCTTCAACCTCGAGGTGATCGGCCCCCGCGAGCTCAGACTCGAGGCGGGCGTGCACGTGACGGTCCAAGCCGTCGGTTACAGGCAGGTGCCGGTCGTGACGGAGATCGTTCCCGGCGCCGAGGAAGCGGCCGACCTGCGGCGGATCGAGATCGACTGCACGACCTTGGCCGGGCGGGCCGCACAGGACCTCTCAATCGAGACCACCCTTGAACTCCCGCCGGGCAAACCCGATCTGCACCGGATCATGCAGGCATGGGCCGCGGTGCCCGAACTCACCGCGCAAGCCGGCGAAGGCAAGTGCCTCGTCGACGGATGGCTCGATCTCGTCCTGCTCTACCAGGCCGATAGCGACGGGCAGCCCGCGCTCGCCGCGGCGGATTGGTCGCGCCGTTTCGGCACGGGCATCTCCATCGCCGAGGTCGTGGAACTGCCCGAGGCCGTGCCGGGCCTGGATGCGTCCATTAGCTGGCACCTGGCCCGCGTGGATGTCGAACAGGTCACGCCGCGCATCGTCCGCGTCGCCGCGGTCGTACCCGTGGAGATCAAAGCCACTGAAAAAAGGACCGTCTCGGCCGTGGTCGACGCGGCCCTCGTGCCCGTCTCGCCCGTGGCCGGGCGGCCCTCGATGCTCTTTTACATCATCCAGCCACATGACAATCTCTGGGATATCGCCCGCCGGTACCAAACCACCGTCGAGGCTATCATGCGGGTCAACAAAATCGCCGAATCCCAGGCCGCGGTCGCCGGGCGCAAGCTTTTGATCCCCCGTTCGCCGCTGGCGGTCTGAGATCGGAGCTCGGCCGGGCGCTTCGGGCCGCGTCTTTTCCGCGGGGATGGCCCCGGGGGAGAGCACCCGTCGCCAGCTCCCCGGTTGAGTCCAAAGCTTGCCTGAGACAGGCGGGGATCGGCGTAGAGATAGGGCCGCACGGCGCGGCCCTCTTCTTTTCTCCTCTGCGCTTTATGAGTATCCCCTCGCCTCAGGCCCCCAAACCCCTTGACTTGAACATCTGCTCGTGATAGGATGAATTCACGAACTAGTGTTTGGGAAAAGGAGGCGCCGGGTATGGCCGGAAACCGCGCGACGAGGTTAAGACCCCCGTCAATCCAGGAGTTCGAGGCGCGCTTCGCCACCGAGGACGACTGCCACCGTTTCCTCTTCACCCAGCGCTGGCCCAAGGGCTGGAGCTGCCCGAGATGCGGCAATGACAAGTGCTACCCCATCCAGAGCCGCGGGCTCCATGAGTGCGCGGCCTGCGGTTACCAGGTCTCCGTCACGGCCGGCACGGTCCTGCACAAGACCCGCACCCCCCTGCGCACCTGGTTTCTGGCGATCTTTCTCATGGCCACCGACAAGCGCGGCATCTCCTCCGTGGGCCTTGCCAACCGGCTCGGCATCTCGCAAAAGAAGGCCTGGTACATGCTGCACAAGCTCCGCCGCGCCATGGCGGTGCGGAACGGCCGCTACAAGCTCGACGGCCTGGTGGAGCTGGACGAGAGCTTCTTTGGCGAGCCTCGTGAGGGCGGGCGCATCGTCCGCGGCACAAGGAAGATGAAGGTCCTGGCCGGCCTCTCGCGGGATGCGCGCGGCAGGCCGCGGCATCTCAGGCTCATCGTCCTGCCGCGCCTGGACAGGGCCCATCTCGAGCCGGCGGTCGCCGGGATGGTCGCATCAAACGCCGCGATCGAGACCGACCGCCTGCGCTGTTACGCCGGGCTCGGCGCCGGTGGTTACCGGCATCACGCGATCGCCAAGCCGGAGCGCGAC